>NZ_AKJO01000182.1:0-159281 GCF_000282295.1 Pseudomonas sp. GM33 | reverse complement strand
GCTCGCGATGGCGGCGGGTCAGTCGACATCAATGTTGAATGTGATGCCGCTATCGCGAGCAAGCTCGCTCCCACAGGGGATCTGCGCTGGATCGACTGTCGTGTTTGGCCTGCCATTTCTTCCCATGTCGTAAACGCACCTTTGCGTGGCGCCCGTAGGCATTTGACGACTCCAAGCCAGTCATACCATCGCTACCAAAGGGCACTGCCGAAAAGCCAGTGCCTCACCGAGACGAATGGCGCACCGCCGCCGCTGGGAGAGACGCGATGTTCAGCAAGCAAGACCAGATCCAGGGTTACGACGATGCACTGCTGGCGGCGATGAATGCCGAGGAGCAACGTCAGGAAGATCACATCGAGCTGATCGCGTCGGAGAACTACACCAGCAAGCGCGTGATGCAGGCCCAGGGCAGCGGCCTGACCAACAAATACGCCGAAGGTTACCCGGGCAAGCGCTACTACGGTGGCTGCGAGCACGTCGACAAGGTCGAGGCGCTGGCCATCGAGCGCGCCAAGCAACTGTTCGGCGCCGATTACGCCAACGTCCAGCCGCACTCCGGTTCCTCGGCCAACAGCGCCGTGTACCTGGCCCTGCTGCAAGCTGGCGACACCATCCTCGGCATGAGCCTGGCCCACGGCGGTCACCTGACCCACGGCGCCAAAGTGTCGTCCTCGGGCAAGCTGTACAACGCCGTGCAGTACGGCATCGACACCAAGACCGGTCTGATCGACTACGACGAAGTCGAGCGCCTGGCCGTCGAGTGCAAGCCGAAGATGATCGTTGCCGGCTTCTCTGCCTATTCCAAGACCCTCGACTTCCCGCGCTTCCGCCAGATCGCCGACAAGGTCGGTGCGCTGCTGTTCGTCGACATGGCCCACGTTGCCGGTCTGGTTGCCGCCGGTCTGTACCCGAACCCGCTGCCTTATGCCGACGTGGTCACTACCACGACCCACAAGACCCTGCGCGGTCCGCGTGGCGGCCTGATCCTGTGCAAGGCCAACGAAGAAATCGAGAAGAAGCTCAACGCAGCAGTTTTCCCGGGTGCCCAGGGCGGCCCGCTGATGCACGTGATCGCCGGTAAGGCGGTGTGCTTCAAGGAAGCGCTGGAGCCTGGCTTCAAGGCTTACCAGCAACAAGTGATCGACAACGCCCAGGCCATGGCCGGCGTGTTTATCAAACGCGGCTACGATGTAGTGTCCGGCGGTACCGACAACCACCTGTTCCTGGTCAGCCTGATCCGTCAGGGCCTGACCGGCAAGGACGCGGATGCCGCCCTCGGTCGCGCCCATATCACTGTGAACAAGAACGCTGTGCCGAACGATCCGCAGTCGCCGTTCGTGACCTCCGGCCTGCGCATCGGCACCCCGGCCGTGACCACGCGCGGCTTCAAGGTGGCCCAGTGCGTCACGCTGGCCGGCTGGATCTGCGACATCCTCGACAACCTCGGCGATGCCGATGTCGAGGCCAATGTCGCCGAGCAAGTGGCAGCCTTGTGCGCGGACTTCCCGGTTTATCGCTGAGTGCGGTTTTGGAGTAAATGACTATGCAACGCTACTCGGGCTTCGGCCTCTTCAAACACTCTCTCAGCCACCATGAAAACTGGCAGCGCATGTGGCGCACGCCGACCCCGAAAAAGGTCTACGACGTGGTCATCGTCGGCGGTGGCGGGCATGGCCTGGCCACGGCTTATTACCTGGCCAAGGAACACGGCATCACCAACGTGGCCGTGGTCGAGAAAGGCTGGCTGGGCGGCGGTAACACCGCGCGCAACACCACCATCGTGCGCTCCAACTACCTGTGGGACGAATCGGCCCACCTGTACGAACACGCGATGAAACTGTGGGAAGGCCTGTCCCAGGACCTGAACTACAACGTGATGTTCTCCCAGCGTGGCGTCTACAACCTGTGCCACACCCTGCAGGACATCCGTGATTCCGAGCGTCGGGTCAGCGCCAACCGCCTCAATGGCGTGGACGGTGAACTGCTGGATGCCAAGCAAGTGGCCGACGAGATCCCGTACCTCGACTGCTCGAAAAACACTCGCTACCCGGTGATGGGCGCAACCGTCCAGCGTCGTGGTGGCGTGGCCCGTCACGATGCCGTGGCCTGGGGCTTTGCCCGGGCCGCCGATGCCCTCGGCGTGGACCTGATCCAGCAGACCGAAGTGATCGGTTTCCGCAAGGAAAACGGCGTGTGCATCGGCGTGGAAACCAACAAGGGTTTCATCGGCGCCAAGCGCGTCGGCGTGGTGACTGCCGGTAACTCCGGGCACATGGCCAAGCTCGCCGGTTTCCGCCTGCCGATCGAATCCCACCCGCTGCAAGCACTGGTGTCCGAGCCGATCAAGCCGATTATCGACAGCGTGATCATGTCCAACGCCGTGCACGGCTACATCAGCCAGTCCGACAAGGGCGACCTGGTGATCGGCGCCGGTATCGACGGCTACAACGGCTACGGCCAGCGTGGTTCGTACCCGGTGATCGAACACACCATCCAGGCCATCGTCGAGATGTTCCCGGTATTGTCCCGCGTGCGCATGAACCGTCAGTGGGGCGGCATCGTCGACACCACGCCGGATGCCTGCCCGATCATTTCGAAAACCCCGGTACCGAACATGTTCTTCAACTGCGGTTGGGGCACCGGTGGCTTCAAGGCCACACCTGGCTCGGGCAACGTGTTTGCCGCAAGCCTGGCCAAGGGTGAAATGCACCCGTTGGCCGCACCTTTCTCCATCGACCGTTTCCACAACGGTGCGTTGATCGATGAACACGGCGCTGCTGCGGTTGCCCACTAACAGGAGAAATCCCCATGTTGCATATCTTCTGTCCTCACTGCGGCGAACTGCGCTCCGAAGAGGAATTCCATGCATCCGGCCAGGCGCACATCCCGCGCCCACTGGATCCGAACAGCTGCACCGACGAGGAGTGGGGCGACTACATGTTCTTCCGCGACAACCCGCGCGGTCTGCACCACGAGCTGTGGGATCACGTCGCCGGTTGCCGTCAGTACTTCAACGTCACCCGCGACACCGTGACCTACGAGATTCTCGAAACCTACAAGATCGGCACCAAGCCACAATTCACCGACAAGACCGATAGCCCGAAAGCGGCCAGCACGGCTCTGGGAGAGAAGGTATGAGCCAGATCAATCGCCTGTCCAACGGCGGACGGATCGACCGCAACAAAGTCCTGAGCTTCACCTTCAACGGCCAGAACTACAAAGGCTTCGAAGGCGACTCCCTGGCCGCTGCACTGCTGGCCAACGGCGTCGACATCATCGGTCGCAGCTTCAAGTATTCCCGTCCGCGCGGCATCTTCGCCGCCGGTGCCGAAGAGCCGAACGCGGTGCTGCAGATCGGCGCCACCGAAGCCACGCAGATCCCGAACGTGCGCGCCACGCAACAGGCGCTGTATCAAGGCCTGGTCGCCACCAGCACCAACGGCTGGCCGAGCGTGAACAACGACATGATGGGGATTCTCGGCAAGGTCGGCGGCAAGCTGATGCCGCCGGGCTTCTACTACAAAACCTTCATGTACCCGCAATCGTTCTGGATGACTTACGAGAAGTACATCCGCAAGGCTGCCGGCCTGGGCCGCTCACCGACCGAGAATGATCCGGACACCTACGACTACATGAACCAGCACTGCGACGTGCTGATCGTCGGTGCTGGCCCTGCCGGCCTGGCGGCTGCACTGGCGGCTGCGCGCAGCGGTGCCCGTGTGATTCTGGCTGACGAACAGGAAGAGTTCGGCGGCAGCCTGCTCGATTCCCGCGAAAGCCTCGACGGCAAGCCGGCGACCGAGTGGGTCGCCAGCGTCATCGACGAACTGAAGAACACCCCGGACGTGCTGCTGTTGCCGCGCGCCACCGTCAATGGCTATCACGACCACAACTTCCTGACCATTCACGAGCGCCTGACCGATCACCTCGGCGACCGCGCACCGATTGGCCAGGTGCGTCAGCGCATTCACCGGGTTCGTGCCAAGCGTGTGGTGCTGGCGACCGGCGCTCACGAGCGTCCACTGGTCTACGGCAACAACGACGTGCCGGGCAACATGCTCGCCGGCGCCATCTCGACCTACGTGCGTCGTTACGGCGTGGCACCGGGCAAGAAGCTGGTCTTGAGCACTAACAACGACCACGCCTACCGCGTTGCCCTGGATTGGCTCGATGCCAGCCTGCAAGTGGTGGCCATCGCCGACGCCCGCAGTAACCCGCGTGGTGCGCTGGTGGAAGAGGCGCGTGCCAAAGGTATCCGCATTCTCACCGGCAGCGCCGTGATCGAGGCTCGTGGCAGCAAGCGCGTGACCGCTGCCCGTGTGGCCGCCATCGACGTCAAGGCCCACGCCGTGACCAGTCCTGGCGAATGGCTTGAATGCGACGTGGTGGCCAGTTCCGGTGGTTACAGCCCGGTGGTTCACCTGGCTTCGCACCTGGGTGGCAAGCCGATCTGGCGTGAAGACATCCTCGGTTTCGTACCGGGCGAAGCACCGCAGAAACGCGTATGCGTCGGTGGCATCAACGGCGTCTACGGCCTTGGCGATTCTCTGGCTGACGGTTTTGAAGGTGGCGCCCGCGCCGCTGCCGAAGCCGGGTTCCAGACGATTGAAGGTGTGTTGCCAAAAGCCCTGAGCCGTCTCGAAGAGCCGACCCTGGCGCTGTTCCAGGTACCCCATGAAAAGAACACCGCACGTGCGCCGAAGCAATTCGTCGACTTGCAAAACGACGTCACCGCCGCCGCCATCGAACTGGCGACCCGCGAAGGCTTCGAGTCGGTCGAGCACGTCAAGCGCTACACCGCACTGGGCTTCGGCACCGATCAGGGCAAGCTCGGCAACGTCAACGGCCTGGCCATCGCCGCCCGTTCGCTGAACGTGACCATCCCGCAGATGGGCACCACCATGTTCCGTCCGAACTACACGCCGGTGACTTTCGGTGCCGTGGCCGGTCGTCACTGTGGGCACATCTTCGAGCCGGTGCGTTACACCGCGCTGCATCAATGGCACCTGAAAAACGGCGCCGAGTTCGAAGACGTCGGCCAGTGGAAACGTCCATGGTACTTCCCGAAATCCGGTGAAGACCTGCATGCCGCCGTGAAGCGCGAATGCAAAGCCGTGCGCGACAGCGTCGGCCTGCTGGATGCTTCGACCCTGGGCAAGATCGATATCCAGGGCCCGGATGCGCGCGAGTTCCTCAACCGCGTCTACACCAACGCCTGGACCAAGCTTGATGTGGGCAAGGCGCGTTACGGCCTGATGTGCAAAGAAGACGGCATGGTGTTCGACGACGGCGTGACGGCCTGCCTGGCCGACAACCATTTCGTCATGACCACCACCACCGGCGGCGCAGCTCGCGTGCTGCAGTGGCTGGAGCTGTACCACCAGACCGAATGGCCGGACATGAAGGTGTACTTCACTTCCGTCACCGACCACTGGGCAACCATGACCCTGTCCGGGCCGAACAGCCGCAAGCTGCTCAGCGAAGTCACCGACATCGACTTGAGCAGCGAAGCCTTCCCGTTCATGACCTGGAAAGAAGGTTTGGTCGGCGGAGTGCCGGCGCGAGTGTTCCGGATTTCGTTTACCGGTGAACTGTCGTACGAAGTCAACGTGCAAGCCGACTACGCCATGGGCGTGCTGGAAAAAATCGTCGACGCCGGCAAGAAGTACAACCTGACGCCGTACGGCACTGAAACCATGCACGTACTGCGGGCCGAGAAGGGCTTCATCATCGTCGGTCAGGACACTGACAGCTCGATGACCCCGGACGACCTGAACATGGGCTGGTGTGTCGGTCGCACCAAACCGTTCTCGTGGATCGGCTGGCGCGGCATGAACCGTGAAGACTGCGTGCGTGATCAGCGCAAACAGCTGGTTGGCCTGAAGCCTATCGATCCGAACAAATGGCTGCCGGAAGGTGCGCAACTGGTGTTCAACACCAAGCAAGCCATCCCGATGACCATGGTGGGTCACGTGACTTCCAGTTACCTGCACAACTCCCTGGGCTATTCGTTTGCCATGGGCGTGGTCAAGGGCGGGTTGCAGCGGATGGGCGAGCGAGTGTTCGCACCGCTGGCCGACGGCAGCGTGATCGAGGCGGAAATCGTTTCTTCGGTGTTCTTCGATCCGAAAGGCGAACGCCAGAACGTGTGACACCACAGTACCTGTGGGAGCGTGGCTTGCCCGCGATGGCGTCAGACCAGATAACACAACTGTGACTGACGAATCGCTATCGCGGGCAAGCCCGCTCCCACAGGGATTACGAATTCAGGAAAGGTGCTTTATGACCGCAGCCAATGTTTACCAACAACGCCCAACCTCCGGGGCCAAGGCCGAGTCGTCGTTGCATCATGCCGACCTCGCCAGCCTGGTGGGCAAGGGTCGCAAGAACGCCGGCGTGACCGTGCGTGAGAAAAAACTCCTCGGCCACCTGACCATTCGTGGCGACGGCCACGATGCCGCGTTCGCCGCCGGTGTGCACAAGGCCCTGGGCATCGAATTGCCGGGCGCACTGAGCGTCATCGTCAAAGGCGAAACCAGCCTGCAGTGGATGGGGCCGGATGAATGGCTGCTGATCGTGCCGACCGGTGAAGAACTGGCCGCCGAGCAAAAACTGCGCAAGGCGCTGGGCGATTTGCACATTGCAATCGTCAACGTCAGCGGCGGCCAGCAACTCCTCGAACTGAGCGGTCCGAACGTGCGCCAGGTGCTGATGAAGTCCACCAGCTACGACGTGCACCCGAACAACTTCCCGGTGGGTAAAGCGGTCGGCACGGTGTTCGCCAAGTCGCAACTGATGATCCGTCACACCGCCGAAGACACCTGGGAACTGCTGATTCGTCGCAGCTTCTCGGACTACTGGTGGCTGTGGTTGCAGGATGCTTCTGCCGAGTATGGCCTCAGCGTTCAGGCTTGATCACACCGCCACTGTAGGAGCGAGCTCGCTCGCGATGGACGACAACGATAACGCGCACTTCCTGGATCAACGCGTTGCCTTCAAGTCCATCGCGAGCAAGCTCGCTCCTACAGGGGAAGCGTCGTTTACAGATCTCACAGGAGTCACCGCACCATGAGCCGCGCCCCAGACACATGGATTCTGACCGCCGACTGCCCCAGCGTCCTCGGCACCGTGGACGCGGTGACCCGCTTTCTGTTCGAGCAGGACTGCTACGTCACCGAGCACCACTCTTTCGATGATCGGCTCTCGGGCCGTTTCTTCATTCGTGTGGAATTCCGTCAACCCGACGGCTTCGATGAGCAATCATTCCGCGCGGGGCTCGCTTCACGCGGTGAAGCCTTTGGCATGATCTTCGAACTGACTGAACCGAACTACCGGCCGAAAGTGGTGATCATGGTCTCCAAGGCCGATCACTGCCTCAACGATTTGCTTTATCGCCAGCGCATCGGCCAATTGTCGATGGACGTGGCCGCAGTGGTCTCCAACCACCCGGACCTCAAACCACTGGCTGACTGGCACCAGATTCCGTACTACCACTTCCCGCTGGACCCGAACGACAAGCCGGCGCAAGAGCGTCAGGTGTGGCAGGTGATCGAAGAGTCCGGTGCCGAGCTGGTGATCCTTGCGCGCTACATGCAAGTGCTGTCGCCAGAGCTGTGCCGCAAGCTCGATGGCAAGGCAATCAACATCCACCACTCCCTGCTGCCGGGTTTCAAGGGCGCCAAGCCCTATCACCAGGCCTACAACAAGGGGGTGAAACTGGTGGGCGCCACGGCGCATTACATCAACAACGACCTTGATGAAGGCCCGATCATTGCCCAGGGCGTCGAGGCAGTGGACCACAGCCATTACCCGGAAGATCTGATCGCCAAGGGGCGGGATATCGAAGGGCTGACGCTGGCGCGGGCGGTGGGTTATCACATCGAAAGAAGAGTGTTTTTGAACGCCAACAGAACGGTCGTTCTCTAGATTTTTGGGGCCGCTTCGCAGCCCATCGCGAGCAAGCTCGCTCCCACAGGTTTTGTGTTGTTCACAGATCTTGTGTCCACCCCCGATCCACTGTGGGAGCGAGCTTGCTCGCGATGGGGCTCTGACAAGCAACACAAGACACACAGGCAATAACCCGAGCACTCAACGCGTTGCCTGCCTGGGCGACGCGGTTCCATAAAAACAACAGCGAGGTGAAAGCATGTCTGGCAATCGTGGTGTGGTGTATCTCGGCGCTGGCAAGGTCGAAGTACAGAAGATTGACTATCCGAAAATGCAGGACCCGCGCGGTCGCAAGATCGAGCACGGGGTCATTCTCAAAGTGGTTTCCACCAACATCTGTGGTTCCGACCAGCACATGGTGCGCGGGCGTACCACGGCGCAAACCGGCCTTGTTTTGGGCCATGAAATCACTGGCGAAGTGATCGAGAAGGGCAGCGACGTCGAGAACCTGAAAATCGGCGACCTGGTGTCTGTACCGTTCAACGTGGCTTGCGGGCGCTGCCGTTCCTGCAAGGAAATGCACACCGGCGTGTGCCTGAGCGTCAACCCGGCCCGCCCGGGCGGTGCTTACGGTTATGTCGACATGGGTGACTGGACCGGTGGTCAGGCGGAATACGCCATGGTGCCTTACGCCGACTTCAACCTGCTGAAACTGCCGGATCGCGACCGTGCGATGGAAAAAATCCGCGACCTGACCTGCCTCTCCGACATCCTGCCGACCGGCTATCACGGTGCCGTGACTGCCGGCGTTGGCCCAGGCAGCACTGTGTACATCGCCGGTGCCGGTCCGGTCGGTCTGGCGGCGGCGGCTTCGGCTCGCCTGTTGGGCGCGGCGGTGGTAATCATCGGTGACGTCAACACCGTTCGCCTGGCCCATGCCAAGGCCCAGGGCTTCGAGATCGCCGACCTGTCCCTGGACACGCCGCTGCACGAACAGATCGCCGCACTGCTGGGCGAACCGGAAGTGGATTGCGCCATCGACGCCGTCGGCTTCGAAGCCCGTGGCCATGGCCATGACGGCGTGAAACACGAAGCGCCGGCCACCGTGCTCAACTCGCTGATGGGCGTGGTGCGTGTGGCCGGCAAGATTGGCATCCCCGGCCTCTACGTGACCGAAGACCCGGGCGCTGTCGACGCTGCCGCGAAAATGGGCAGCCTGAGCATCCGTTTCGGCCTGGGCTGGGCCAAGTCCCACAGCTTCCACACCGGCCAGACCCCGGTAATGAAGTACAACCGCGCGCTCATGCAAGCGATCATGTGGGACCGTATCAACATCGCCGAGGTGGTGGGCGTTCAGGTGATCAGCCTGGATCAGGCTCCGCAGGGTTATGGCGAGTTTGATGCGGGCGTGCCGAAGAAGTTTGTGATCGATCCGCACAAGATGTTCAGCGCGGCGTAAGCGTCGGGTAAAAAAGGGCGACCGAGGTCGCCCTTTTTTGTGTTCAATGACCTGTTGGGGGCGTGGTCAGGAACTTGTAGTTGAATTCACATTCCTTTTGGACAAGTGACTCGCATTGCGCGAAGTAGTTGGCTTTATGGGAGGCGCCGGCCTGTTCTTTAAAGGGCTGAGGCTTCCACTTCGTCCCGTTGACGGGTGCCCACCCATTGAAGGAATACAGTGTCATTCGGGCACCCGCGTCATCGCCGTCACCCTCGTAATCACAGGACACCACATCCCAGTTTCCTTCGGAGCTGACAGTCCGGTAGAGCGCACGTTTGAACACGAAGGTTTCAAGATCTCCTTCCTCGGCCATGGGGTTTTCGCCTACCCAGAGGCGGCCATTCGGGCCGGGAGCGGAATAGCTATAGCCTGGCCCATCTTCCTTTTGTGTGATGCTTTCAGCTGACGGACACACAGCGATTGCTGCCAGGGCGTTAGTTGTGAATACCGACAGTAATACGGCGCTTGCCGCGAGTGTTTTACGTATCATGATGTACTCCTTTACATGGTTTTGAGTAGTCATGTTGGAGGAGGATGGATGCGGTGTGTACTGTCGGTATTGATAGGTTTGCGTGGCGTTTCGAGATAACGGCCAGGGTGATAGTCAGGGAAAGGAAAGGCACAAGGCGCGCTCATGAAGCGCGCTTTGTTCGCGTCAAAGCAAAACCAAAGCACCTTGATAAAGGACGGGGCCAGTCGGTTTCCCGGTCGGTGAGCCACCCTTCGCTTCAAGGCTGACCGCCAGCGCAATCGGCTTGCCGATCAGCGCTTTCTGCGCCTCGCTCAATTCGACCTTGCCTTTGCCGTTCGGCGGAATCACTCCGAGGGAAATCGGTTTGCCGTCCGCCGGTATCGCCCACAATTCCAGGCTGCGATCCGGCCCGATTGCGGCCAACGCCAGTGGCTCGACCTGCAGGTAATCCTCGTGGGCCTGCACGCGCAATGCCGGCTGCGCGTCGGCGCTCACCAGCGTGGCGCTGTAGCGGGCGTCGTCGGGGAGGTAGAGCACACCGAGCGTCACTGCGATCAGTAGCGAGCCAACCGCCGCCGTCACTCGTAGCCAATTCCAGAACGGACGCTTCTCTGGCACGTGCAGCACTTGTGGTTCGATTCGCGCGGTAATGCCTTGCCAGACGCGATCCGGCACCGGCTGCTCCGGCAGGGCATCGGTCAGGCTGACCAGGCTTTCCTGCCACTGTGCCAGTTCTGCGCGCAAGGCCGCATCCTCCATTAGCAGCTGTTCGAAACGCCGGCGCGCGGTGGCAGGCATCAGGCCAATGGCATAGTCGGCGGCGAGGGCGCGGCGCAGGGTCGGGGTTCGATAGTTCATGATTCAAGGCACCTGCGCAGACGTTCCATGCCGCGGCGGATCCAGGACTTCACCGAGCCCAGCGGCGCGGCCAGGTGTTCGGCCAGCTCGGAGCACGACAGTCCCTGGAAATAGGCGACGGTAATCGACTGGCGCTGCATGCCTTCGAGGCTGTCCAGGCAACGGTTCAAGGCGCTGGCTTCGCGAGCACTGTCCAGTTGCTCGTGGGCCGATGGGCTTTCATCCACGAGCCTCTGTTCTTCGAGATCGCTCAATGGCCGATCGCGGTGTTTGCGCAACTGGTCGATGGCCTGGTGACGGGTGATGTTGATCATCCAGGTCAGCGGCGCCGACAGATGCGCTTCGTAGCGCGATGCATTGTTCCAGATGCGTACGAAGCTCTCTTGCAACACCTCTTCGGCCAGGTCCGGACGACCCATGAAGCGCAGCGCTACCCCGTGCAGGCGCGGGGCGACACTGCGGTACAGCGTCTCGAAGGCGCGGCGGTCGCCCAGTGAACACTGGGCCAGCAATTGCCTGAGCTGATCGGCGTCGGCGATGGGAATGGCGGTTCTCCCGGAAAGCGGGGCAGGTGGCCGGTTGCAGGCAGAGGTTAGTTCACGGCGTGCAGTTGTTCCATTCACGGCGAACACCTCGGGCGAACCGCCGCCCCCGATGTGCGGGAGCGGCGGCACGGCTCAGCTTTTCGGCATCAGCACTTTGTCGATGACCTGAATCACCCCGTTGGACTGGTACACGTCGTAGGTGGTGATGTCGGCGACGTCGCCTTTTTCATCCTTGATGGTGATGTTGTGCGGACCGTTCATCATGGCCCACAGTTTGCCGCCGGCCACCGTGGTCAGTTCGGCCTTGCCGCCACCTGCCCTGATTTTCTCGGACAGGGTCATCATGTCGAGTTTTCCGGCGACCACGTGGTAGGTGAGGAGGTGGGTCAGTGTGGCTTTGTTGGCCGGTTTGAGCAGGGTGTCGACGGTGCCCGCGGGCAGGGCGGTGAAGGCCGAATTGACCGGGGCGAACACGGTGAACGGGCCTTTGCCCTTGAGGGTGTCAACCAGGCCGGCGGCTTTTACAGCGGCGACCAGGGTGGTGTGATCGGCGGAGTTCACTGCGTTATCGATGATGTCCTTGCCCGGCAGCATGGTCTGGCCGCCGACCGTGACGGTGCCGTGGCCCATGTCCGCCGCTTGCACGGTGTTCAGGACGAGTCCGCCACCAAGGACCAGGGTCAGCAGGCTGGCAAACAATGACGTTTTGATCGAATTGCGTTTCATGGTGATGATCCTTGTGATGAGAATCGGCCAGGAGTGTCTGTCCGTGCTTGATATACGCAGACAGGGTGGGATTGGATGCAGTGGATCGCTATTTGCCACGACACCGACCTTGTAGGAGCTGCCGGAGGCTGCGATCTTTTGATCTTGATCTTCACGCCAGGATCAAAAGATCGCAGCCTCCGGCAGCTCCTACAGGCCGGGAACAATCCTTGAGGGCGTCAGTCCAATGGACAGTTTTTCGCCGCCCATTGCCGGGCGGTGTTCATCGAGGATGTCTGAATGAAGATTTCACGCGGTTTTGCACTGGCATCACTCCTGACCCTGGCTGCCAGCCCGGCCTTTGCACAGTTCAACTTGAGCGATGCAGCCAATGTCATTGCGGGCATGAAGGCCGATGACGCGACCGCGACCGCCGCACCGACGCCGCAGACTGCCGATTTGCTGAGCACCCTCAGTGAATTGGACATCACCCCGGAGCAAGCCATCGGCGGCGCCGGGGCGATGCTGGGCCTGGCGAAGAACCAGTTGAGTTCGACCGACTACGCGCAATTGGCCAAAAGCGTGCCGGGCATCGACATGCTCTCGGGCGGCGGTGAGTTGGGCGCGCTGGCGGGGCTGCTCGGCTCCAGCGGCAAAGCGGCAGGCCTGGATAACGCCTTGGGCAACGTCAAGGACACCAACGACCTGAACAACGCCTTCAGTGCCCTGGGCATGGACAGCGGCATGATCGGCCTGTTTACCCCGGTGCTCTTGCAGTACCTCGGTCAGCAGGGCGTCGGCGGTACGTTGCTGAGCAGCCTGGGCAACATCTGGGGCGCCGGCACCGGTAGCTGATTCAGTAGCGATCGGTGCGCAAGGCGTCAATGCGCAGGTCCTTCTCGATCCAGAGCTGGTTGACCCAGTTCTGGATCTTCTCGCGAAACACCGGATCGTTTTCGTAATCGCCCTGCCACAGCGCCGGATCGAGCTCGCGGGTCGTGATGTCGATGATGACCCTTGGCACATTGCCGCTGATCAGGTCCCAGAACCCCGGAATCTTCTGCTGCGGATAAACCACCGTCACATCGAGAACGGCGTCCAGCTGCTCGCCCATTGCCGCCAGCACGAATGCCACGCCGCCAGCCTTGGGCTTGAGCAGGTGAGTGAACGGTGACTGCTGTTGAGCGCTTTTCACTGCGGTGAAACGTGTACCTTCCAGATAGTTGACCACCGTCACCGGCTGGCGCTTGAACAGCTCGCAGGCTTTTTTGGTGATCTCCAGATCCTTGCCCGCCAGCTCCGGGTGTTTGGCCAGGAACGCCTTGCTGTAGCGCTTCATGAACGGGTAATCCAGCGCCCACCACGCCAGGCCCAGGAAGGGCACCCAGATCAGCTCTTTCTTGAGGAAGAATTTGAAGAACGGCGTGCGCCGGTTCAGCGTCTGGATCAGCGCCGGGATGTCGACCCAGGATTGATGGTTGCTGATCACCAGATACGAGGTATCGCGGCGCAGATCTTCACCGCCACGAATGTCCCATTGAGTGGGGATGCAGACGCGGAAAATCAGCTTGTCGATTTCCGACCAGGTTTCGGCGATCCACATCACGGCCCAGGAAGCGAAATCGCGCAATCGGCCGGGCAGGATCAGCTTGAGCAGGGCAAACACCAGCAATGGCCCGATCAGGACCAGGGTATTGAGCAGAAGCAGTAGGGTCACGAAACAGCCGGTGAGCAGGCGGCGCATAAGTTACTCGTGGAAGCGGTTGGGCGCGCCATGATAAGCAGCTTCGGGCGACAGGCCAAATCGCTATGACGAATGCTTCACCTGGGCGGCGGTAGGCTGGATACCCTCGTCCCTGTAGGAGCTGCCGAAGGCTGCGATCTTTTGACTTTGTTTTGAAGATCAAAAGATCGCAGACTTCGGCAGCTCCTACAGGGCTTTGATCTTCAAATATCTGCGAACGAATTCAACGGCCACTGTCTAAAATCTCGCTGCCCATCCTTCAAGGAAGCCCTACGTGAAACCGCTCCTCGCACTGCTTTCCCTCCTGGCCCTGCCGGTCTTGGCCGCCGAGCCGACCCTGTACGGGCGTTACGAATACATCGCCCTGCCGGAAATCGGCGGGCAGGTCCTCAAGGCGAAAATGGACACCGGCGCCCTGACCGCGTCGCTGTCGGCCAAGGACATCGAAACCTTCAAGCGTGACGGCGAAGACTGGGT
The DNA here is from genome assembly GCF_000282295.1 of Pseudomonas sp. GM33. Classification (NCBI taxonomy): domain Bacteria; kingdom Pseudomonadati; phylum Pseudomonadota; class Gammaproteobacteria; order Pseudomonadales; family Pseudomonadaceae; genus Pseudomonas; species Pseudomonas sp. GM33. Next base: position 145,092 of record NZ_AKJO01000182.1, on the reverse strand, counting down.
GCGTTTCCGCCTGGCCACCAAGGATGCGGGCAACCAGGTCTATGAACACAAAATCGCGCGCATCAGCAAGATCAAGACCCGCTCCGAAGAGGACGAGGAGGACAGCGAAGTCGTCGCGCCGACCAAGCGTCCGGTGGTCGATCTGGAGCTGTGCCTGGGTCACATCAAGCGCACGGTCGAGGTCAACCTGACAGACCGCAGCAGCTTCAACTACCCGTTGCTGATCGGCGCCAAGGCGTTGCGCGAGTTCGGTGCGGCGGTGAACCCGGCGCGGCGGTTTACGGCCGACAAGCCGGACTGCTGATTTTTCGAAGGCTTAAAGCCTGGGCATCGTCGCAATCATCGAAGGCCGCTGGCTCACCTCGAAGTACCACGCCGCCAGCTGTGGATTGGCTTCGCGCCAATCCAGATCCGGATGGCGCAGATCCAGGTAACCCAGTGCACAGGCCACGCTGATTGCGGCCACGTCGAAGTGGCTGGTCAGCTCGGCAATCGCGTCTTTTTCCAGCAGGGCCAGGGCGCGGCGGATCTTGTCGCGCTGGCCGTCGAGCCATTCGTCCCAGTGTTTCTCCGGGGCACGCAGGGCGACTTCGTAGCGCACCAGCACGGCCGCGTCCATGATCCCGTCGGCAAGGGAGGCGAGGGTCAGGCGCCGCCAGCGGGCCGAGCCTTCGCGGGGGATCAGCGGGTTGCCGACGTGCTGCTGATCGAGGTAGTCGAGGATGACCCGGCTGTCATGGATGACATTGCCGTCGGCCAGGCGCAATGCCGGGATTTTGCTCAGGGGGTTATCGTCGATCAGGGCCGGGTCCGGGGTAACCGGGGTGAGGACGCTGGTCTGCAGCGCCACGCGGTCCTGTTGACCGGTTTCGTGCAGCAGCACCATGACTTTGCGAACGAAGGGAGAGAGCGGGTTGTGGTACAGGGTCATGCTCGGGGCGGACATGGCAGCGTCTCGATCGGTGGCAGTGTCGGGCAGCATAGCGTGTTGGGGCGATAGCTCAAGATACCCCCCCTGTAGGAGCGAGCCTGCTCGCGATGGACTTGAGAATGCCGCTGGGTGTCAGGTTCCCCGCGTTATCGTTAACGACCATCGCGAGCAAACTCGCTCCTACAGGAGTCAGCGGCGTTGCAGGAGGCCGCGCAGGGCTAGCACAGCCGGGATGCCCAGCCCCACCCAGCTCAGTGAATCCCACACACCATCCCCGAGCAACGCGGCAAACAGCCCTGCCGTGCTGAGCACCGCGATAACGGTGGGAATGGCAAAGACCTTCCAGAAATTCGACTGCCGGGGCTTCATGCCACGTTCTCCGCTTTTTCCAGCACAGGCCTGGCAGCCTTGCGCCGCACCACCCACAGGTAGACTCCGCTGCCGAGCACAATGATGGTCAGCACATCCAGGGTCGCCCAGAGGATTTGCATCGGCATGCCGCCGTAGTCGCCGAAGTGCAGCGGTTGCGACATGCCCATGGCATCCATGTACCAGGGGCGCTCAGCCACGGCTGTGACTTGCAGGGTGCTGGCGTCGATCAGCACCGGCGTCAGCAGGTGCGAGGTCAGGTGCGTGCTGCCTTTCATGAACACCGCGTAATGGTGCTCGCTGGAAAACCGCGTGCCGGGGAAGGCGATGAAGTCCGGCTGCATGCCCGGTGCGACGTCCTTGGCGATGTCGAGCAAACGGGTGGCCGGCGCCAGTTGCGTCAACGGTGGCGCATCGCGGTACGGCGCGACCATCGCGCTCAGGCTGTCGTTGCGCCAGGCGGCAATGATCAGGTCGGCGCAGGCACTGATCACGCCGGTCACGCCGACCACCAGGGCCCAGGTCAAGGTCACGACGCCGATCAGGTTATGCAGGTCGAGCCAGCGCAGGCGGGTGGATTTGTCCTGGCGCACGGTGGCGAACTTCAGGCGGCGCATGAATGGCAGGTACAAGACGGTGCCGGAGACGATCGCCACCACGAACAGAATCCCCATGAACGCCAACAGCAGTTTGCCCGGTAAGCCGGCAAACATGTCCACGTGCAGGCGCAGCATGACCATCATGAAACCACCGTTTGCCGACGGCATCTCCAGGGCCTCGCCGGTACGGGCGTCGAGCATGAAGGTGTGGGATGAATTGGGTTCAGTGCCGGCGGTGGGGCCCATGATCGCAATAGCGGCATTGGGTTCGTCATCCTCGAAGCCGAAGTACTGCATGACCTCGCCAGGGCGATGCTTTTCAGCCGCCGCTACCAGCTGCTGCAGATCAAGGCGCGGGGTGTCTGCCGGCATCTGCTTCAGCTCGGCCGCATTGCCGAGGAGATGGTCGATCTCGTGATGGAAGATCAACGGCAGGCCGGTCAGTGCCAGCAGCAACAGGAACACCGTGCAAATCAGGCTGGTCCAGGTATGAACAGCGGACCAGCGGCGAATTGTTTTACTTTTCATTTCATAGCCTTCAGAAAAACCAAAGCCGTCCACGAAGGACGGCCTGGTCATTGGGCGTATCAGCTCAACGTGTTACCACTTGTAGGTTGCACTGGCGACGACACTGCGCTGGTCGCCGTAGTAGCAGTAGAAGCTGTCGCAAGTCGAGATGTAGTCCTTGTCGAGCAGGTTGGTGGCGTTAACGGCCAGCGAAGCGCCCTTGAGGCTGTTGTCCAGGCGGCCGAGGTCGTAGTGTACCGCGGCGTCGAACACCGTGTAGGCACCTGCCTTGCCCAGCCAGGTATTGGCCTCGTCGCCGTAAGTGTTGCCGGTGTAGCGCGCGCCGGCGCCGATGCCGAAGCCGTCGAGCACGCCGTTGTGCCAGGTGTAGTCGCCCCACACCGATGCTTGCTGGTTAGGCATCAGTTGCAGGCGATTGCCCTTGAACGCCCCGTCTTGCACTTCGGACCTGGCCAGGGTGTAGGCGGCGGTGACCTCGAGGTTTTCGGTCACGTCGGAAACGGCTTCCAGCTCCAGGCCTTTGACCCTTACTTCGCCGGTCTGGCTGGTGACCGTCACGTTGCCCACATTGTTGGTGACGGAAACGTTTTTCTGGGTCAGGTCATACACAGCGGCCGTCAGTAGTGTGTTGCTGCCCGGTGGCTGGTACTTGATACCCAGTTCCCACTGCTTGCCCTCGGTCGGCTTGAACGAATCGGTCGGCGAGGCGACGGCATTGCTGGCCGGCTGGAACGATTCGGCGTAGGACAAGTAAGGCACAAAGCCCGAGTCGAACACATAGCTGATCGCCGCGTTGCCGCTGAAGTTCTTGTCGCGCTCGGTGTTGGTGGCATCACCCTTGTTGAAGAATTTGGTGCCGGTATGGACCCAGTCTTCACGACCGCCGAGGGTCAGGCGCCATTGGTCGAGGGCCATTTGATCCTGGACGTACAGACCGGTCTGGTAGGTCTTCTGGTCATAGTCATAAAACGCCGAGGAGCGTGGTGGACGGGTGATCGGCAAGCCATAGACCGGATCGTTGACGTTGATGGCCGGTGCGCTGCCAAAGATCGAGGTGTAGTTGGTGTTGCTGCGCTGGTGGTCCAGGCCGATCAACAGCGTGTGATTAATGTCGCCGGTGGCGAAGTCGGCCTGGAAGTTGTTGTCCACGGCGAACTGGCTGATGTCTTCGTCGACATTGGTCGTGCCGCGCCCGGTGTTGCCTTCATCGTCTACGACAAATCCGATGGAGGGAAAGTAGCTGTTGACGGTCACCGTCTGGAACGACAAGTCCGACTTGGTGTAGCGCAGGTTCTGGCGGAACTGCCAGACATCGTTCAAGCGATGTTCGAAGGCATAACCCAGTGCGTAATAGGTGCGGTCGTAGAAATCGTAGTCCGGATCACCCAGGTTCTTGTGGTGCGAGATCTTGCCGAACGGCATGTCGATCTTGGTGCCCTGAATCGGATAGAACTGGCTGGTAACGCCGGTATCGTCACGGGTGAACTGCGTCAGCAGGGTGAGACGGGTGTCTTCGTCGATGTTCCAGGTCAGGCTTGGCGCAATGTTGTAGCGCTTGTCATCGATATGGTCGATCTGGGTGCCGCCGTCACGCACCACGCCGCTCACGCCATAGAGAAACCGGCCTTCGTCGTCGATCTTGCCGGTGCTGGCGAAGTTGATCTGGCGATGGTTGTCGCTGCCGTACTGCAGCTGGATTTCGCTGCTGGCTTCGGCGCTCGGGCGACGGCTGACCATGTCCAGCAGACCGCCTGGCGGGGTCTGGCCGTACACGGACGAGGCCGGGCCGCGCAGCAAGGCCAGGCGGTCGAGGTTCCAGGTTTCCTGTTTCGGGTTGGCGTATACGCCTTTTGGCAGGGGCAGGCCGTCGAGGAATTGAGTCGGCTCGAAACCACGCACGCGCAGCCAGTCAGCGCGGGTGTCGCTGCCGTAGCTGCTGGCGGTGATGCCCGGCAGGTAGCGCACGGCGGCGTCAAGGGTATGCGCGTTGCGGTCGTCCATCTGCTGGCGAGTGACGACCGAAATCGAGCGCGGTACCTCGACCAGCGCGGTATCGGTCTTGGTGCCGGCGGCGGTGCGCTTGGCCACGTAACCTTGCACCGGGCCCCAGGCGCTTTCAGCGTCTTCCACGCCAATCACGCTGGTTGCCGGCAGATCCATCACGCCCTCGGGCACGGCCACCAGGCTGTAGGTGCCGGCACTGCTCTGCTCCAGTTGCAGCCCGGTGCCACGCAGGGCCTCGCGCAGGGCGCCGGCGGCGTCGAACTGGCCGTTGACGGGTGCCGAGGTTTTGCCTGCCGCCAGGGATGGGTTCAACGACAAGGCCAGGCCGGCCTGGCTGGCGATCTGATTCAGGGTGCTGGCCAGTGGTGCGGCTGGCAGGTTGTAGGCGCGAACGCTTGACGCCTGTTCAGCGGCGACCAGCTGGCTGCTCGCCAAAGGGGTGCAAAGGGCAACGGCGACCGCCAGCAAACTGGGGCGCAACAGGGTGTTCAGCGAACGGGGCATACAGCGGCTCCTGAATGGAAACATTTCTCAATTGCCTGTGTGCCGAACGAGAATCAGAAAGTGATAGGGCTGGATGAAAATAATTTCGATTCAGTTATTCAATAAGCACTGAAGGGTTTCAGGCGTGCGCCTTTGTGGCGAGGGGGCTTGCCCCCGTTGGGTCGCGAAGCGGCCCCCGCGATTTATCAGGTAAACCGCATTTGCGGTTTGGCGACTGCTTCGCAGCCGAGCGGGAGCAAGCTCCCTCGCCACAAAGGAGCTGTGTGCGGGTTCAGGGCTTTGTTTCGGCCTTGGCTATTACCTTCACCCACCATTGCGTGTGCTGTTCAATCTGCACGGGCAGAGTCGGCAGAAGGGCATTGAGCGCCAGGTCGGTGTCACGCAGGGGGAAGCTGCCAGTGATGCGCAGATCGGCCACTTCCGGCGCAACGCCTGTGTAACCGGTTCGATAGCGACCGATTTCATGCACCAGATCTTCCAGTCGCGTGTTGTCCACCACCAGCATGCCGCGGGTCCAGGCATCCGCGCCGAAGTTGACGGCCAGAACCGGGCCCAGGCCGTTATTGCGGATCAACACCTGCTGGCCTTCGCGCAGAATCTGTTCATCCGGGCTGGACTCTGGGTGAACCGCCACCGCCGACTGCAGCACACTCAGGCGTGTGCCTTCTTCTTCACGCTTGACCAGAAACCGCGTACCCAGCGCACGCATGCTGCCTTCGCGGGTTTCGACGATGAACGGCCGGGGATCGCCATGACCGGTTTCAACCAGGATCTCGCCTTCCTGAAGCACGATGCGCCGCTGCTGCTCATCGAAGCGCACATCCAGGGCGCTGTGGGTGTTGAGATTGACCAGCGTGCCATCCGCCAGGCGCAGGGTGCGCTGCTCGCCCACGGCGGTGCGCTGGTCGGCCAGCCAGTAATCGATCGGCAGGTAACGTGGCCCGGCAAACAGCGCCAGGCCGATCACGAGCACCACGCTCGCCACGCCTTTGCCGAGCTTGCGCACCCGTCGGTGGATACCTTCGCGCGATTGCAGCAGGGCAGTGCGGGCCGGACCACTGGCTGCGCTGAAGCGTTGGTCGAGCATGCCCAACTGGCGCCAGGCGCGGGCGTGCTCTTCGTGGGCCGCGTGCCACTTGGCGAATTCTTCGCGTTCTACCGGGTTGGCGCCCTCCATGGACAGCTGCCAGGCAATCGCCGCGTCCAGCACGTTGGCCGATACCGGTTTGGAACCGAGTGGGTTCATGTCGGCTCACCGTACAGCGCGATGTAGCATTGGCGAATGCCCTGGGCCAGGTACTGGCGCACCCGCGGCACCGATACCCCCAGGCGCTCGGCGATTTCTGCGTGGCCAAGACCGTCGAGACGATTGTAGAGGAACGCCGCCCGGGCCTTGGTGGAAAGCTTGCCGAGCAAACGGTCGATGTTTTTCAGGTCTTCGAGGATCATCTGCTGCTCTTGCGCCGAGGGTTGTTCGGCTTCGGGAATCAGCATCAGCTCGGTGAGGTAAGCCTGCTCCAGTGCGGCGCGACGGAAGTAATCGAACAGCAGGCCCTTGGCGATGGCCACCAGGAATGCCCGCGGTTCGCGTGGTTCCTTCAGTTCCTCACGGCCCAGCAAGCGCACGAAAGTGTCCTGGCTCAGGTCTTCGGCCCGCTGCGGGCAGGCGACATTGCGTCGAAGCCAGGCCAATAGCCAACCGCGATGGTCGCGATATAACGCACCGACGAGCTCACTTTGAGGGCTTGGGACTGACGACACGCCGCATCACCGCTTGGGGAGTATTAACTAACGAGAATTGTTCGCGATTGTGGCAGAGGCGCGGGAGGTCCGCAATCGGCGTTGGTCGGGAGACCGCGTCATCGTTCATCGCGGGCAAGCCCGCTCCCACAGGGGGTTCGGTACTCCTGTGGGAGCGGGCTTGCCCGCGATGAGGCCAGAGCAGGCGCCGAAGACTAGAAGGACGGCGCTTGTTGCCGACGCTTCCACTGACTCAAGCGCTGTTGCAAATTCAGTGGGCTATGAATCTGCTGCTGCCGTGCGCGGCTGAACAGGATCAGCGCCAGTTCAGCGGTGGCCAGGGCGTCGGCACTGGCGTGGTGGCGTTCGAAGACTTCGAGCTTGAACCAGTCGATCCAATCGTCCAGCCCGGCCTCGCGAAAGTGCGCCTGGGGGCATAGCAGCGGTGCAATGTCCGCCACGTCCAGAAACGGATGCTGCAACTTGAAGCCCAGGTGATCTTTCAGCGCACGGCCGAGCATGTGCTGGTCAAACGGCGCGTGGAAGGCCAGTACCGGGCTGTCACCGAGGTATTCCATCAGGTCCACCAGCGCTTCTGCGGGATCGCTGCCCGCCGCAATGGCGCTGGGGCCAATGCCGTGGATCAGCACGCTGGGGCCGAGTTTGACTTGCGGATATTGCAAGGTGCGTTCGAACTGCTGGCGAAAGTCGATGGCCCCGTCCTCGATCGCTACCGCACCAATCGACAACACATGGTCCTTGTTCAGGTTCAGCCCGGTAGTTTCCAGATCGAGCACGACCCAGCGCTGCTCACGCAGGCTGCATTCGCCCAGGGCTGCAGCGGCCGGCAAGCGTTCCAGGCGATGTTGCAGGTCGGCGGGCAGGGTGGGACTCGGCGGGCGCAGCCAGGAAAACAGGCTCATAACTGATACCGCAAGGTCAGGCTGCTCTGCAGGCGTTGGGCCTGACGCAGGGACTCACGCAGGATGCGCCGGTCCAGATGATTGAGGCTGTCGGGATCGACCCGATTCGAGTAGGGAAAATTCTCCCGGGTCTGTAGTTGATGTTGCTGCATGCGGGTTTGCTGAATGAAGTGATAGGCCTCTTCGTACGCGGCGCCGTCCAGGGGTTCGATGACCTCTTTGGCGACCAATTGGCGAAAACGCTCCAGCGTGTTATTGGCCTCGATGCCATGGGCCAGGGCCAGCAGCCGGGCGCCGTCGACAAATGGGGTCAGCCCCTGAACTTTCAAATCCAGGGTGGCTTTCTCGCCATTCTTGCGCGTCAGCACGAACTCGCGCAAACGCCCTACGGGCGGGCGATTGCGCAACGCATTCTCGGCCATCATGCGCTGGAACAAACGGTTGTCACCGACCTGATCGAGAATGCCCCGACGCAACTGCTCGCAGCCTTGCTCGCTGCCCCAGACCACGCGCAAATCGAAATAGATGCTCGAACCCAGCAGGTTCTCCGGGGTGGCCTCGCGGATGAACGCCGCAAAGCGCCGCGCCCATTCGGCCCGGGACAGGCACAGCTCGGGGTTGCCCGCCATGATATTGCCCTTGCACAAGGTGAAGCCGCACAGCGCCAGGCTCTGGTTGATCTGCTGGGCGATGGGCAACAACTTGCCGCGAATCTCGGCGGCATGGGCTGCATCCCTGGCTTCGAACAGAATGCCGTTGTCCTGATCGGTGTGCAGGGTCTGCTCGCGACGGCCTTCACTGCCGAAGCACAGCCAACTGAATGGCACGCCGGGATCACCTTTTTCGGCGAGGGTCAGTTCGATCACCCGGCACACGGTGTGATCGTTGAGCAGGGTAATGATGTGGGTGATCTGCGTCGAAGACGCACCATGGGCCAGCATGCGCTCGACCAGTTGACCGATTTCGCCCCGCAGCGCCACCAGGTTTTCCACCTTCTGCGCGTTGCGGATGGTGCGCGCCAGGTGCACCAGGTCGACCCGTTGCAGGGAAAACAGATCGCGCTCGGAAACCACGCCGCACAAGCGTTGGTCCTTGACCAGGCAGACATGGGCGATGTGACGCTCGGTCATGGCAATCGCCGCGTCGAATGCACTGTGATCCGGCGACAGGAAAAACGGTGCCCGGGTCATGTGCCCTTCGATGGCTTCGTTGAAATCACTGCTGCCGTTGGCCACGGTCTGACGCAGGTCGCGCAGGGTGAAAATCCCCAGTGGCGCCTTGAGTTCATCGACCACCACGATGCTGCCGACCTGTTGTTCGTGCATCAAGGTCACGGCTTCGCGCAAGGGTGTCTGCGGGGCGCATGACACCGGGTGGCGCATGGCCAATTCACCCAGTCGGGTATTAAGCGAATATTGGGTGCCGAGGGTTTCCACGGCTTTTTGCTGCACTTGCTGGTTGACCTGGTCCAGCAGGCTGCTGACGCAGCGCAGGGCGAAGTTGCGGAAGGTGTCCGATAGCGAAAACAGGCGGATGAACGCCGGCTTGTTCAGCTGCAGGCAAAAGGTGTCTTCGCCGGCGAGGTGCTCGGTACGGGTCGCCCGTTCACCCAGCAACGCCGCGAGGGGGAAACACTCGCCGGTGGTGATCTCGAAGACTGTTTCGGTGCCACCTTTTGCCGTATCCGGACGCTCGCCCACGACCCGGCCTTGCTTGACGATATAGAAGTGCTCGACCGGGCCGTCGACGGGTTTGATGATGCTCTCGCCGGGGGCGTAGAAACGCAGCTGACATTGCTCGACCAGATACGCCAGGTGCGCGTGCTCCATCTGGTTGAAAGGCGGGAAACGCTGAAGGAATTGCAACGTGCCCTGGATGTTCTGCAACACCGCGGTTTTCCCTGCCTGTGTGAAGGCGTCCGCTTTACTCATAACCATTACCGCAGTCTTTTTTGAATTGTTGTAGTCGGATGACCCGGACATGGTCGACCCCTGTGGCCGGGGTGCCCATTGGACGTAAGTCTAGGTAGGCTTTTAGTATCCTGAAATGTCGGAAGAATCCTACGCAAACGTGCGAAAAACCTCTCTTCTGCCCTATTGGAAAATTTTCCGACGAGGTGCACATTGATGGCCTGCTTAGCGATGTCTCACCACTGTGCTAGGGAATTGTATTGAACATGTAGAGAAAGCCATGTCCGACCACGATATTTTGAGCGACGCCGAGCGCGAAGCGCTGAGTGCAGTCATGCTGGAACCTGACCTGCCACCGCAACGGGTGCTGATCGTCGACGACGATAAAGACGCCCGGGAGCTGCTGTCAGAGATCCTGGCACTGGATGGTATTCGCTGCCTGAGCGCGGCCAGTGGCGAAGCGGCACTCAAGATGCTGGAGGAGAAACCTTCGATCGGACTGGTGATTACCGACTTGCGCATGGGGCACGTCGACGGGCTGGACCTGATCCGACAGGTGCGCGAGTCGGTAAGGGCGGCGTTGCCGGTCATCATCGTCTCGGGCGATGCCGACGTAAAAGATGCGATCGCCGCGATGCATTTGAATGTGGTGGACTTTCTGCTCAAACCGATTGATGCCGGCAAGCTGCTGGAGTTGGTCAAGCATGAGCTTGGGATTGAGCCTTAGTCCAAACCAGTAAACCCTGCACAGTCCCTGTGGGAGCGGGCTTGCTCGCGAATACGTAGTGTCAGTCGAGTATTTTTTGGCAGATGCACCGCTTTCGTCGGAACGCCGCCCGGAGCAAGCCTGCTCCCACAAAGAGCAACAAATCATGCAAACAAAAAAGCCCTGATCTTTCGATCAGGGCTTTTTCATGTCCGGCGCAGACGCTCAGTTACAGGCCATTGGCGGCCTTGAACTCGCGACGACGACGGTGCAGGACCGGCTCGGTGTAGCCGTTCGGCTGTTTGGTACCTTCGACCACCAGTTCGACCGCTGCCTGGAAGGCGATGTTGTTGTCGAAATTCGGGGCCAGCGGACGGTACAGCGCGTCGCCGGCGTTCTGACGGTCAACCACCGGCGCCATGCGCTTGAGGCTTTCCATGACCTGGTCTTCGGTGACGACGCCATGGCGCAGCCAGTTGGCGATGTGCTGGCTGGAAATACGCAGCGTGGCACGGTCTTCCATCAGGCCGACGTCATTGATGTCCGGCACTTTCGAACAACCGACGCCCTGGTCGATCCAGCGCACCACGTAACCGAGAATGCCCTGGCTATTGTTGTCCAGTTCGTTCTTGATCTGTTCGGCGGTCCACTGCGGGTTCACCGCCAGCGGGATGGTCAGGATGTCGTCCACCGAAGCGTGGGCACGTTTGGCCAGTTCGGCCTGACGGGCGAACACGTCGACCTTGTGGTAGTGCAGTGCGTGCAGTGCAGCGGCAGTCGGCGAAGGTACCCAGGCGGTGTTGGCACCGGCCAGTGGGTGAGCGATTTTCTGTTCGAGCATCGCAGCCATCAGGTCCGGCATGGCCCACATGCCTTTACCGATCTGCGCGCGACCTTGCAGGCCGGTGCTCAGACCGATATCGACGTTGGAGTTCTCGTAGGCGCCGATCCATTTTTCCGCCTTCATGTCCGCCTTGCGCACCATCGGGCCGGCTTCCATGGAGGTGTGGATTTCATCGCCGGTGCGGTCGAGGAAACCGGTGTTGATGAACACCACACGCTCGCTCGCTGCCTTGATGCAGGCCTTGAGGTTGATCGTGGTACGACGCTCCTCGTCCATGATCCCGACTTTCAAGGTGTTGCGTGGCAGGCCCAGCACGTCTTCGATACGACCGAACAGCTCGTTGGTGAACGCGGCTTCTTCAGGGCCGTGCATCTTCGGCTTCACGATATAGACCGAGCCGGTGCGGCTGTTCTTGCGTGAGCTGGTGCCGTTGAGGTTGTGGATCGCCGACAGACAGGTCACCAGGCCATCGAGAATGCCTTCCGGCACTTCGTTGCCCTCTTTGTCGAGGATCGCGTCGATGGTCATCAGGTGGCCAACGTTGCGCACGAACAGCAACGAACGACCGTGCAGGCTCAGTTCACTGCCATCGACGGCGGTGTAGGTCCGGTCGGCGTTCATGGTGCGGGTAAAGGTCTGACCGCCCTTGGCGACGCTTTCCGACAGATCGCCCTTCATCAGGCCGAGCCAGTTGCGGTAGATCACCACTTTGTCATCGGCGTCGACGGCGGCAACCGAGTCTTCGCAGTCCATGATGGTGGTCAGTGCGGCTTCCATCAGGATGTCTTTGACGCCGGCCGCGTCGGTCTGGCCGACCGGGGTGCTGGCGTCGACCTGGATTTCGAAATGCAGGCCGTTGTTTTTCAACAGGATCGCGGTCGGTGCAGCGGCATTGCTCTGGAAGCCGATCAGTTGGGCGTCGTTGCGCAGGCCGGTGTTGCTGCCGCCTTTAAGGGCGACCACCAGTTTGCCGTCGACGATCTTGTAGCCGGTGGAGTCGACGTGGGAGCCGGCCGCCAATGGCGCCGCTTCGTCGAGGAAGGCACGGGCGAAGGCGATGACCTTGTCGCCGCGAACCTTGTTGTAGCCTTTGCCTTTTTCCGCACCGTTGGCTTCGCTGATGGCGTCGGTGCCGTAGAGCGCGTCGTACAGCGAGCCCCAGCGGGCGTTCGAGGCGTTGAGCGCAAAGCGGGCGTTCATCACCGGCACCACAAGCTGCGGGCCGGCCATGCGGGCGATTTCGTCATCGACGTTTTGCGTCGTTGCCTGGAAATCGGCCGCTTCTGGCAGCAGATAACCGATGTCTTGCAGGAAGGCTTTATAGGCCACGGCGTCGTGCGCCTGACCGGCGCGTTCCTGGTGCCAGGAATCAATACGAGCCTGGAAATCATCGCGTTTGGCGAGTAGGGCTTTGTTCTTCGGCGCCAGGTCATGGATGACCTTGTCGGCACCGGCCCAGAACTTATCGGCGGTGAGGCCGGTACCGGGAATGGCTTCGTTGTTCACGAAGTCGAACAGGACTTTGGCGACCTGCAGGCCACCGACTTGAACGTGTTCAGTCATTGCTTGCCTCACTCTGCTCAGCTATTTCGCTTTTCAGCTCTTCAATTTAACAATGAAGCCTTTGGCCATTTAAACCACAAACCCCTCTGCCAGTACATGCCCATGACGGGCGGCTGGGTTGGGACCAATCAACGGCTTGGGGCCTTGCTGACAGGGCTTTCAGGGTTGCGAACGGGCCGGCGGCAGACATCGAACCAACGTTATGTAGTGCGCGCTGCGGCATACTACATGATGAATTGCGGATGTGAAAATTAGACTAATCACGTCGTTCTGCGACCCCATGACGCATTGCAGTCACGGCGCGGAACAGGATGTTCTCAAAAAACCAGTGGATTGTTCCAGCTAAATATCAAAAGTTGTACACGATTTGTTTGAGCGGTCAGATCGGCGGTGCCTTCATTCGCGAGCAGGCTCGCTCCCACAAAGGCCCGCGCAACCCTTGTGGGAGCGAGCCTGCTCGCGAAGGCGCCTGACCTGTCGGCGCAGGTCCAACCCTTGCCTATACTTGGTTCTCTGTCACAAAAATCATGACCAGAGGGCTGCGCCATGGACCACCTCGTACTCACCGTTTTTGCACCGGACAAGCCCGGGCAAGTCGAGCGCATTGCCCAATGCATTGCCGAGCACGGCGGCAACTGGCTGGAAAGCCGCATGTCACGCATGGCCGGACAATTCGCCGGCATTCTGCGGGTGGGGGTGCCGGCCGAGGCCTATGACGAATTGGTCGATGCCCTGCAAGGCTTGTCCACCCAGGGCATTCGCGTAATGATCGCCGAAAGCAGCATCGAACAATCCTGCACCTGGAAGCCGATCGCGATGGAGCTGGTGGGCAATGATCGCCCGGGGATCGTGCGTGACATCACACGCTTGTTGAACGAGCAGGGGGTGAGTCTGGAACGGTTGGTGACCGAAGTGCGCCCGGCACCGATGAGCAGCGAGCCGTTGTTCCATGCCGAAGCGATTCTTGCCGTGCCGCTGACGCTGTCGCTGGACGTCCTGCAATCGCGCCTGGAAACCCTGGCCGACGATCTGATGGTCGAATTGGTGCTGCGCAGTGAGCCCTGATCAGGTTATCCAAGTTAAACGTGCACCGGCCTGTGGATAACCTGTAGAGACACCCCGCCAGGCCACGCCGACCGGGGTTCTTCAGGATCTGATCAAAAAACCAGCAGTTTCAGCCACTTGCGCACAATCGGCGGGGATCACGCTGTGGATAACCTTGGGAAGGAATGATGCAGGCCACGGAGCTCGTGGCCTGTAGATGTTTGAGTGTTTTTTGATCAGCTGCGGCGACGCAAACTGAGCCACGCATCCACGCTGTAAACCGCCAGACCGGCCCAGATGAACATGAACGCTACCAGGGTGCTGGACGACAGGTGCTCGCCAAACAGCAGGACCGCTTGCAGTAGTACCAATGTCGGCGCCAGGTACTGGAGAAAGCCCAGTGTCGTGTAGGGCAAATGCCGTGCAGCCGCGTTGAAGCAGACCAGCGGCACCAGCGTGACCGGCCCGGCCGCCACCAGCCACCAGGCTTCTGACGTGGTCCAGAATTCGGCCTGAGCGCTGGGGGCGGTCGGGTTGAACAGCAACCAGGCAATGGCGATCGGCACCAGCATCCAGGTTTCCACCACCAGCCCCGGCAGTGCCTTGACCGGTGCCTGCTTGCGAATCAGCCCGTAGAAACCGAAGGTCAGTGCCAGCACCAGCGACACCCACGGCAGGCTGCCGACTTGCCAGACCTGTTGCGCCACACCCACAGCTGCCAGACCGACGGCAATCCACTGCATGCGCCGCAGCCGTTCGCCAAGGATCAGCATGCCCAGCAACACGTTCACCAAGGGGTTGATGTAGTAACCGAGGCTGGCCTCCAGCATGCGGCCGTTGTTCACCGACCAGACGTAGGTCAGCCAGTTGGCCGCGATCAGCGCACCGCTCAGGGCCAGGATCGCCAGGCGTCGCGGGTTCTCCCGCAGCTCACGCCACCAGCCGGGATGCTTCCATACCATCAGCAACAAGGCGCCGAACAATGCCGACCACAACACCCGGTGGATGATGATTTCCACGGCGGGCACGCTGGCGATGGCTTTGAAGTAGAGGGGAAAAAGTCCCCAGATGATGTAGGCACTCAGGCCCAGAATGTACCCGCGACGCGGGTTGGCGGCTTGCATGCAGAATCCTTGCTTAGGCAGCTAACAAAGAGAGGATTGTAAGGAGATTCGTCTGCGAATGTCCTGCCTGAATAGGTAGGTCATTTGTGAACATCGGTACCTGTAGGAGCGAGCCTGCTCGCGATGGACGTCAACGATAACGCGTGCTGTCTGGATAAACGCGTTGCCCTTGCGTTCTTCGCGAGCAGGCTCGCTCCTACAGGGGGGCAGGGTGGGTCAGAAGAGTTTTAGTGGCTCTTCCTGGAGCGCCGCCAGTTGCTCGCGCAGAGCCAACACCTGATCACCCCAGTAACGCTCGGTGCCGAACCACGGAAAGCTGCGGGGGAACGCCGGATCGTCCCAGCGACGGGCGAGCCACGCGCTGTAGTGCAACAGACGCAGGGCGCGCAAGGGTTCGATGAGCGCCAGTTCACGCGGGTCGAAGTCGTGGAATTCGTTATAGCCATCCATCAGTTCCGACAACTGGCTCAGGCAATCCTGGCGATCACCGGCGAGCATCATCCAGATGTCCTGTACCGCCGGGCCCATGCGGCAGTCGTCGAGGTCGACGATATGAAACATCTCGTCGCGGCACATCATGTTGCCGGGGTGGCAGTCACCGTGCATGCGGATGTTCTGGTGCGGCGTGTTGCTGTAGGCATCTTCCACACGCTTGAGCAGGTCGCGGGCCACCGATTCGTAGGCCGGCAGCAGGCTGCGGGGGATGAAGTTGCCGTCGAGCAACGTGGCCAGCGAGTCATGGCCGAAGTTTTTCACCGCCAGCGCTTCACGGTGTTCGAACGGCCGGGTCGAGCCGACCGCGTGCAGGCGTCCGAGCAACTGGCCCAGGCGATACAGTTGATCGAGGTTGCCCGGCTCCGGTGCGCGGCCGCCGCGGCGGGGGAACAGGGTAAAACGGAAACCGCTGTGTTCGTGCAGGGTTTCGCCGTTGTGGATCAACGGCGCCACGACCGGCACCTCGCAGTCGGCGAGTTCGGCGGTGAACTGGTGTTCTTCCAGAATCGCTTCGTTGCTCCAGCGTTGCGGCCGGTAGAACTTGGCAATCAGTGGCTCGGCGTCTTCGATGCCGACTTGGTAGACGCGGTTCTCGTAGCTGTTGAGCGCCAGGATGCGCGCGTCGCTGAGAAAGCCGATGCTTTCGACGGCATCGAGCACGAGGTCTGGCGTAAGGGTTTCAAACGGGTGGGCCATGCTGACTCCTGCGCGCAGCAGGCTGCTGCGTCCGGCCAGGCATGGTAGCGCAGACGGGCGCTCTTTAGGGGCAGGGTTGCGAGATGTGTTGTCCGGGCTGATGCCTTCGTCGGAACGCCGCCCGGGGCAAGCCCGCTCCCACAAGGACTACATGAATCCCTGTGGGAGCGGGCTTGCCCGCGAAGAGGCCGGATCAGGCGCCGACGATCCCGCCATCTTCCCGCGAAATCGCCATCACCGAAGACCGCGGCTTGCCATTGGGCAGGTGCTCGGGGAAGGTCGAACCACCGTTTTCACCCGGGTGCTGGATCCCGACAAACAGTGTTTTCTGGTCCGGCGAGAAGCTGATCCCGGTCACCTCGCACCCCACCGGCCCGACCATGAAGCGGCGAATTTCGCCGGTCGCCGGATCTGCACAGAGCATCTGGTTGTTGCCCATGCCGGCAAAGTCACCGGCGTTGCTCACATCACCGTCGGTCAGGATCCACAAGCGTCCGGCCTTGTCGAAGCCCAAGCCGTCCGGGCTGTTGAACATGTTCTGCGGCGTGATGTTCGACGAGCCGGCCTTGGGCGTCCCGGCATGTGCGGCCGGGTTGCCGGCCACCACAAACAGGTCCCAGGCAAAGGTGTGTGAAGCGTGATCGTCGCGCTCGGTACGCCAGCGCAGAATCTGGCCGTAGACGTTCTTCTCCCGCGGGTTCGGTCCACCCACCGGTTGCCCGTCTTCGCCGCGCTTGGCGTTGTTGGTCAATGTGCAGTAGACCTGGCCATCCTTGGGGCTGACCACGATCCATTCCGGGCGGTCCATGCGCGTGGCTTTCACCACACTGGCAGCGAGACGGGCGTGGATCAGCACCTCGGCCTGATCGGCAAAGCCGCTGCTGGCGTCGATACCGTTTTTGCCGTGGGTCAGTTCGATCCATTCACCCTGGCCTTTCGGGTGATCGGCGTTGCCGTCCCCCGCATCGAAACGCGCCACATAGAGGGTGCCGTGATCGAGAATGTCGCGGTTGGCCTTGGGGTTCTTGTGGTCGATCTTGTCGCGGCTGACGAATTTGTAGATGAACTCACCGCGCTCATCGTCGCCCATGTACACCACGGCATGGCCATCGCCGGTTTCGGCCAGGGCGGCGTTTTCGTGTTTGAAGCGGCCGAGGGCGGTGCGTTTGACCGGCGTCGACTGCGGATCGAACGGATCGATCTCCACCACCCAGCCGTGACGGTTGAGTTCGTTGGGGTTTTTGGCCAAGTCGAAGCGCTCGTCGTGTGGGTGCCAGTTGATCTCTTTGCTGGTCACCACCGCGCCGTAGCGTTTTTGCGCCGGATCGAACTTCTGCTCGGCATTGCTGCTGCCGAAGCAGTCGGTGAAGTTTTCTTCACAGGTCAGATAGGTGCCCCACGGCGTCTTGCCATTGGCACAGTTCTGGAAGGTGCCGAGAACGTTCTTGCCCTGGGGATCGGCGCTGGTTTTCAGCAGGGCATGGCCGGCGGCCGGGCCGCTCAGGGTGATCGGCGTATTGCCGTGAATGCGGCGGTTGTAGCGCGAGCCCTGGACGAATTGCCATTGGCCGTTCTTGCGCTGCACTTCAATCACCGACACGCCTTCGCAGGCCAGCGCCTTGCGCACGTCTTGCGCCGATTGCGGCATGCCGCCATGGGCGTAGAGGTAGCGGTAGTTGGTGTATTCGTTGTTGATCGCCATCAGCGCCCGGTCTTTTTCGCCCGGAAACTCGAACAAGCTCATGCCGTCGTTGTTGTCGCCGAACTGGGCTTCCTGATGCTCGGCGCTGCCGTTGCCGCTCGGGTCGAACGCGGGGCCGTCCTTGTGCAGGGGCTGGCCCCAGCTGATCAGCACCGAGGACTTGTAGCCCGGTGGCAGGGTGATGGCGTCGCTGGTGGCGGCGGCAATGCTGTCAAAGCCCAGCAACTGGCTGTTACCGGCGCTGACGCTGGCGGCCATCACGCTGCGGCTCAGCAGGTTGCCGCCGAGGAACATCGCCGCGCCGCACAGGGCACCTGCGCTGATGAAGCTGCGACGACTGAGGCCGACCATGGTTTCGAGGTCGGTGGACTGGTTTTCTTCTAATAGGCTCATTTCAGGCTCCCTGCGGTTTTGCAGACACCTTAATGGTGAGTAATGAACCTTTTGTTGCAGTTTGCTTAAAGCGGCGTACCCAGCAGAACCCTGGAGGGCGAAAACTCCACGCGCACGGGTTTGCCGCAGGTCAGCCCCAATGCCTGCAGATGCGTTGGTTCGTCCAGCGCGCACAGGGTCAGGCCGTTAGGCAGGGTGATGCGCACTTCGCTGGGGCCGTCGTCGGCATCGAGAATTTTCTCGATGGTACCTTTCAGGCAATTGTTTCCCGGCGTTTCGGCTGAATCGATCTGCAGTACATCGAGCCAGCCGGCCTTGATCAAGGCCACGACTTCGGTGCCGATCTGCAGTTCCAGGCGCTCGGTGCTGTCGTGGGTGATTTGCGCATCGACGATCAAGCCTTCGGCGACTTCGAGACGAATCAGGTCGTTGCGTCCCTGGGACTCGATCGCCATCACCTTGCCGTGCAACTGATTGCGCGCGCTGGTGCGCAGCATCAAACGCCCGAGCAGGTCGAGGTCGCTGGCATCTTCAGCGGCTTCCAGCACCTGGGCCTGCAAGGCTTGCAGCTTCTGGTACAGCCGCAGCACCCGCTCGCCTTCTTTGGAGAGGCGGGCACCGCCGCCACCCTTGCCGCCGACAATCCGCTCCACCAACGGCTTCTGCGCCAGGTTGTTCAACTCATCAATGGCATCCCAGGCAGCCTTGTAGCTCAGGCCCGCGCTTTTTGCCGCACGGGTAATCGAGCCTTGCTCGGCGATGTGCTGCAGCAGGGCGATGCGCTGCGGACGGCGGACAATGTGCTGGGACAACAAGGTGGGCAAAGACATGGCAAGTCGCTTTGGGTGGTGGCGATGGGGGGACGTTGGCGGCTTGGTACGCGTGAGTCAAGTCAGGGTGTCTCGCCGGGCTTGGGCGTGCGGGCCAGGCAATAGACGTCGACCCGCGCTGCACCGGCGTCGATCAACACCCAGGCCAGGGCCTGGGCCGTGGCACCGGTGGTGAGGACGTCGTCGATCAGGGCCAGGTGCCGGCCTTTGACGGCGGCACCGGGTATCAGACTGAAAGCGTTGCGCAAGTTCTTGCGGCGCGCTTGGGCATTCAAGGCCTGCTGGGCATCGGTGTCCTGGGTTCGCAACAGCAACCGTTCGTCGTACGGAATGTCCAGAGCGTCACTCAACCAGTGGGCAAGCATCGCCGCCTGGTTGAACCCGCGCTGGCGCAGGCGCCGGGTGGCCAGCGGTACCGGAATCAGCGCATCGGGTCGCTGCAGATCGTCTTCGAAGCGATGTTGCAGGTATTGAACGAGAAGTTCGGCGAGCAAGCGGCCAAACGGCCACTTTGCGTTGTGTTTGAAACGGGTGATCAGACTGTCAACCGGGAAGCTGTAGGTCCAGGGGGCAATCACGTGTTCGAAGGCAGGTGGCTGCTTCAGGCAATGGCCGCAGGTCAGGCCCGCGGCCGGCAGCGGCAGGGCGCAGGTTCGGCAGTGAGTGCCAAGCCAGGGCAACTCGGTTTCGCAGGCCGTGCAGACCGGGGCGATACCGTCGGTGGGTTCGTCGCACAAAAGGCATGATTGATTGTTTTTTGACCAGATGTAAACCGGTCCTTTGTTCTGTGGTTGACAGCGCATCGCTCTTCCTTAAATATGCCGAAACATCTGTGAGGCGGCTGTGACATTCCATGACCCAGCCGCATGCCAAAGCATAATTCAAAGGAAACGCCCATGAGCGCCAGCACCACTGCAACCCTGCGTCATGACTGGTCTTTGGCCGAAGTCAAAGCACTCTTCGTTCAGCCATTCAATGACCTGTTGTTCCAGGCGCAGACGGTGCACCGTGCGCATTTCGACGCCAACCGCGTTCAGGTGTCGACCCTGTTGTCGATCAAGACCGGCGCCTGCCCGGAAGATTGCAAATATTGTCCGCAGTCCGGTCACTACAACACCGGCCTGGAAAAAGAAAAACTGATGGAAGTGCAGAAGGTCCTCGAAGAGGCCGCTCGCGCCAAGGCCATCGGTTCGACCCGCTTCTGCATGGGCGCGGCGTGGAAGCACCCGTCGGCCAAGGACATGCCGTACGTACTGAAGATGGTTGAAGGCGTGAAAGCCCTGGGCCTGGAAACCTGCATGACCCTCGGCCGCCTGGATCAGGAGCAGACCGAGGCGCTGGCCAAGGCCGGCCTCGACTACTACAACCACAACCTCGATACATCGCCGGAGTTCTACGGCAGCATCATCACCACCCGCACCTACAGCGAGCGCCTGCAAACCCTGGCCTACGTGCGTGAGTCGGGAATGAAGATCTGCTCCGGCGGCATCCTCGGCATGGGCGAGTCGCTGGACGACCGCGCCAACCTGCTGATCCAGCTCGCCAACCTGCCGGAGCATCCGGAGTCGGTGCCGATCAACATGCTGGTGAAAGTCGCCGGTACGCCGCTGGAAAATGCCGACGATGTCGACCCGTTCGATTTCATCCGCATGCTCGCGGTCGCGCGCATCCTGATGCCGCAATCCCACGTGCGCCTGTCCGCCGGCCGCGAAGCCATGAACGAACAGATGCAGGCTCTGGCGTTCTTCGCCGGTGCGAACTCGATTTTCTACGGCGAGAAACTGCTGACCACCGCCAACCCGCAGGCCGACAAGGACATGCAACTGTTCGGGCGCCTGGGGATCCTGCCGGAAGCCCGCGAAGAGCACGCCGATGAAGTGCATCAGGCGGCGATCGAGCAGGCGCTGGTGGAACAGAAGAGCAGCGAGCAGTTCTATAACGCGGCGGTTTGAGCAACCACTGCGTCCACTGAATGAATGCAAAACCCCTGTGGGAGCGAGCTTGCTCGCGATAGCGTCAGGTCCGTCGACATCAATGTTGAATGTGACGCCGCCATCGCGAGCAAGCTCGCTCCCACAGGGATCGCATTCATTTTGATTTCTGTGATCTGAACTTCGAGGCCTGCATGTCTTTCGATCTCGCCGCACGCCTTGCTGCCCGTCGTGCCGAAAATCTCTACCGCCAGCGTCCGCTGCTCGAAAGCCCGCAGGGGCCGCAAGTGGTGGTTGATGGCCAGCCGTTGCTGGCGTTCTGTAACAATGACTACCTGGGGCTGGCCAATCATCCACAAGTGATCGAAGCCTGGCGTGCCGGCGCTTTGAAGTGGGGGGTGGGCGGCGGCGCTTCACATCTGGTCATCGGCCATAGCGCCCCGCACCATGCCTTGGAAGAAGCCTTGGCCGACCTGACCGGTCGCCCGCGCGTGCTGCTGTTCACCACCGGTTACATGGCCAACCTCGGTGCGGTCACGGCGCTGGTGGGGCAGGGTGATACGGTGCTCGAAGACCGGCTCAATCATGCGTCGCTGCTCGACGCGGGGCTGCTGTCCGGCGCGCGGTTCAATCGCTACTTGCACAACGACCCGGTGAGCCTGGCCAAGCGCCTGGAAAAAGCCACGGGCAATACCCTGGTGGTCACCGACGGCGTGTTCAGCATGGACGGCGATATCGCCGACTTGCCGGCACTGGCCCGAGAGGCCAAGGCCAAAGGCGCCTGGTTGATGGTCGACGATGCCCATGGCTTTGGACCACTGGGCGCCAATGGTGGCGGCATCGTCGAGCATTTTGGCTTGAGCCAGGAAGAGGTTCCGGTGCTGGTCGGCACCCTCGGCAAAGCCTTCGGTACGGCGGGCGCCTTTGTGGCCGGCAGCGAAGAGCTGATCGAAAGTCTGATCCAGTTCGCCCGGCCTTACATCTACACCACCAGCCAGCCACCGGCGCTGGCCTGCGCCACGTTGAAAAGCCTGGAACTGCTGCGCAGCGAACACTGGCGCCGCGAGCATTTGCAGACGCTGATCCGCCAGTTCCGCCAGGGTGCCGAGCAGATCGGCCTGGAACTCATGGACAGCTTCACACCGATCCAGCCGATCATGGTCGGTGATGCCGGGCGCGCGGTGCGTCTATCGCAAATGCTGCGCGAGCGCGGGTTGATGGTGACCGCGATTCGCCCGCCGACCGTACCCGCTGGCAGCGCCCGACTGCGGGTCACGCTGACGGCAGCCCACAGCGAGGCCCAGGTGCAGCTATTGTTAAACGGACTGGCCGATTGTTTTCAACAACTGCAGCCGGAGCCAAGCCATGCGTGATCGTTTGATTCTGCTGCCCGGCTGGGGCCTCGGCGTTTCACCGCTGGAGCCTTTGGCTGCGGCTTTGCGCGGCCTGGACGAGCACTTGCGCGTCGAGATCGAGCCGTTGCCCGACCTGGAGTCGAGCGATCTTCAAGAGTGGCTCGATGAGCTTGATGCGACGTTGCCGCAAGACGCCTGGCTGGGCGGCTGGTCATTGGGTGGCATGCTCGCCTGCGAACTGGCGGCCCGGCGTGGCGATCGCTGCTGCGGCGTGTTCACGCTGGCCAGCAACGCGTCTTTTGTCGCGCATGAACATTGGTCAGCCGCCATGCCTGGGGAAACCTTCGATGCGTTTCTGGCGGGATGTGCAGCCGATCCGCGCGCAACCTTGAAACGCTTTTCACTGCTCTGCGCCCAAGGCGCCGAAGACCCGCGCGGATTGTCGCGGCTTTTGCTCGCTGGCGCACCGAACACCGCCGCGCCAGTGCTGCTGAGCGGTCTGCAAGTACTTGCGCAACTGGATACACGGCAGGCACTGCAATCGTTCCGCGGTCCGCAACTGCATCTGTTCGCCGGCCTCGACGGGTTGGTACCGGCGGAGGCGGCGGGCGATTTACTGGCGTTGCTGCCGGATATAGAAATCGGTCTGATTGAGCAGGCCGGCCACGCGTTTCTTCTGGAAGATCCCCACGGTGTGGCGGGGGCGATCCAGGCCTTTTTGCATGAGTCCGGCGATGACTGATTTATCCCTTCCCAACCTGCCCGGCGGCTTGCCCGACAAACGCCAGGTCGCTGCATCTTTCTCCCGTGCGGCGCAAAGCTACGACAGCGTGGCCGAGTTGCAGCGTGATGTCGGCAGCCAATTGCTCCGGCGCTTGCCACAGGATTTTGTACCGCAGCGTTGGCTGGACCTGGGCTGCGGCACCGGGCATTTCAGTCGTGCCTTGGGTGAGCAATTTCCGGGCAGTCACGGTGTGGCGCTGGATATCGCCGAGGGCATGCTCAACCACGCCCGGCCGTTGGGCGGTGCCACGCATTTCGTGGCGGGCGATGCCGAGCGTTTGCCACTCCAGGACTCGACCTGCGACCTGATCTTCTCCAGCCTGGCGGTGCAATGGTGTGCGGACTTCGACTCGGTGCTTCGTGAAGCTTATCGAGTGCTGAAACCGGGTGGCATTTTTGCGTTTGCTAGTCTTTGTACAGGGACGTTGTTTGAACTGCGCGACAGCTGGCGACAGGTCGATGGCATGGTGCACGTCAACCGCTTTCGGGAGTTTGGTGTTTATCAGCAGTTGTGTGCGGCCAGCGGCTTGAGGATGGTCAGTCTGCAAAACCTTGCGCATGTGCTGCATTACCCGGATGTGCGCAGCCTGACCCATGAGCTCAAGGCGCTGGGTGCGCACAATCTCAATCCCGGTCGACCGGGTGGCTTGACCGGCCGTGCGCGGATTCTGGGTTTGATTGAGGCTTATGAGCAGTTTCGTCAGGCCCGAGGCCTGCCGGCGACTTATCAAGTGGTGTACGCCATTTTGGAGAAACCCTTATGAGCGCAGCCTATTTCATCACCGGCACGGATACGGATGTCGGTAAAACCACGGTCGCTGCGGGGCTGCTGCATGCGGCGCGTTCGGCGGGTTTGAGCACGGCGGCGGGCAAGCCGGTCGCGTCCGGGTGCGATGTGACGCCCAAAGGCTTGCGCAACGCCGATGCGCTGGCCTTGCTGGCGGAGTGTTCGCTGCCGCTGACCTACGTACAGGTCAATCCGATGGCCTTCGAACCGGCCATTGCTCCGCATCTGGCGGCACGGGAGGCGGGCGTGGCGTTGACGGTGCAGTCGTTGCTGGCGCCGATGCGGCAGATTCTGGGGCTGCAGGCGGACTTCACCCTGATCGAAGGCGCTGGCGGCTGGCGCGTACCCTTGGCGGATCAGGACAATCTGTCGGACCTGGCCATTGCATTGAAGCTGCCGGTGATCCTGGTGGTCGGCGTGCGCCTGGGGTGCATCAGTCATGCCTTGTTGACCGCCGAAGCGATCGCCCGGGACGGTTTGCAACTGGCGGGATGGGTGGCCAACATCATCGACCCGAAGACCTCGCGGCTGGAAGAAAACCTCGCCACCCTGGCCGAGCGCCTCCCGGCACCGTGCCTGGGGCGTGTGCCCAAACTCAAGACCGTGACGGCAGAAGCCGTGGCCGAGCACTTGCAACTGGATCTGTTGGACTGAGGTTTGGCAATGCGGGCTTTGCCTATGGCAAGGCACTGTGCCATTAGTGTTTTTGACGGGCGTTTTGCCAGCCACTCTGCTTCAATGGCCGTTGTTGATCCTTTGAAAGGACGAGTTCTCCCATGGAAATCTCAGGAAACACCGCTTTTTATGCCGGTCTGAGCACTCTTCAGACAGGGCAGAACCGAGTCGATCAAGCCGCCGGGCAGATTGCCAACACCACCCTCGAGCGTTCGGTCACCAGCCAGTCTTCCGAGGCGCAGGTCGATCGTCTGCGATCGGTTGATCGTAGCCAGCAATCGGATCTGGCCAGCAACGTGGTCGAAATGGCCCAAGGCAAGATTCAGGCGGAGCTGGGCGTAAAAATCGCCAAGGCCTCCGATGAAGTGCTCGGAACGTTGATCGATACCTACGCTTGATTCTTCGCTGATACCGCACCCTCGACGCCGCGCCTGTTCGCGGCGTTTTTCTGCGTAAGTCTTTCTTGCTCAACTAATCTTTTCAGTGTGGCGGGCTGCTTTGAAAGCGCGGCTGCGTTGCCGTGTGCCTGTGTGTCCAAACCTGCGATGACGAACGGCAAAAGATCGACGCTTGACAAGATTTCGGCGTAAACGTATGTTTCAAACAACTGTTTGATCGCAGCAACAAATCCATGCGGTCGTTCATTCCCGGTTACATCAGCAGAGGTTTATCGCTATGCCTGACTACAAGGCCCCCTTGCGTGATATTCGCTTCGTTCGTGACGAACTGCTCGGCTACGAAGCGCACTATCAGAGCCTTCCGGCTTGTGCCGACGCAACGCCGGACATGGTTGACGCCATTCTTGAGGAAGGCGCCAAGTTTTGTGAGCAGGTACTGGCTCCGCTGAACCGTGTGGGCGACCTCGAAGGCTGCACCTGGAGCGAGTCTGGCGTTAAGACGCCGACTGGCTTCAAGGAAGCCTACAAGCAATTCGTTGAAGGCGGCTGGCCGAGCCTGGCGCATGACGTCGAGCACGGCGGCCAAGGCTTGCCGGAATCCCTGGGCCTGGCCATCAGTGAAATGGTCGGCGAGTCCAACTGGTCGTGGGGCATGTACCCGGGGCTGTCGCACGGTGCGATGAACACCATCTCCGAGCACGGCACCCCTGAGCAGCAAGAGGCTTACCTGACCAAGCTGGTTTCCGGCGAATGGACCGGCACCATGTGCCTGACCGAGCCGCACTGCGGCACCGACCTGGGCATGCTGCGCACCAAGGCCGAGCCTCAGGCCGACGGTTCCTACAAAGTCTCCGGCACCAAGATCTTCATCTCGGCCGGTGAACACGACATGGCCGACAACATCGTCCACATCGTACTGGCCCGCCTGCCGGATGCACCGGCTGGCACCAAAGGCATTTCCCTGTTCATCGTGCCGAAGTTCCTGCCGAACGCCGATGGTTCGGTTGGCACGCGTAACGCCGTGTCTTGCGGTTCCCTGGAACACAAGATGGGCATCCACGGCAATGCCACCTGCGTGATGAACTTCGACGGCGCCACCGGTTTCCTGATCGGCCCGGCGAACAAAGGCCTGAACTGCATGTTCACCTTCATGAACACCGCTCGCCTGGGTACCGCGCTGCAAGGCCTGGCCCACGCTGAGGTCGGTTTCCAGGGCGGCCTGAAATACGCTCGCGACCGTCTGCAAATGCGCTCGCTGACTGGCCCGAAAGCGCCGGACAAAGCCGCTGACCCGATCATCGTGCACCCTGACGTACGTCGCATGCTGTTGACCATGAAGGCGTTCGCCGAAGGCAACCGCGCGATGGTTTACTTCACCGCCAAGCAAGTCGACATCGTCAAATACGGCGTGGACGAAGAAGAGAAGAAGAAAGCCGACGCACTGCTGGCCTTCATGACGCCAATCGCCAAGGCCTTCATGACCGAAGTCGGTTTTGAAGCAGCCAACCATGGTGTGCAGATCTACGGCGGCCACGGCTTCATCGCCGAGTGGGGCATGGAGCAGAACGTTCGCGACAGCCGTATTTCGATGCTGTACGAAGGCACCACCGGTATCCAGGCACTCGACCTGCTGGGCCGCAAAGTGCTGATGACCCAGGGCGAGGCTCTCAAAGGCTTCACCAAGATCGTCCACAAGTTCTGCCAGACCAACGAAGGCAACGAAGCGGTTCAAGAGTTCGTCGCTCCGCTGGCTGCACTGAACAAGGAATGGGGCGAGCTGACCATGAAGGTCGGTATGGCCGCCATGAAAGATCGCGAAGAAGTCGGCGCGGCCTCCGTGGACTACCTGATGTACTCCGGTTACGCCTGCCTGGCCTACTTCTGGGCTGACATGGCGCGTCTGGCTGCCGAGAAACTGGCTGCCGGTACTTCCGAAGAGGCGTTCTACACCGCCAAGCTGCAGACTGCGCGCTTCTACTTCCAGCGCATCCTGCCGCGTACCCGCACTCACGTCGCAACCATGCTGTCGGGCGCCAACAACCTGATGGACATGAAAGAAGAGAACTTCGACCTGGGCTACTAAGCCTTAGGGAATGTTCAAAAGAACCGCCGCTTCCTCCCGGGAGCGGCGGCTTTTTTTTGCACTGGGGTCAGGCCTTGATCACCATGGCGTCGGATCCAGAGGGCCGACGCCAGTCGGGGAGGTCGCGCCTTCGCCGTTACGTATGAACGGCAGGTGCCAGAAGTCGTTAGGCACCACCGGATCGCCAGGCTTGACGCCTTCCGGAAAGATGAACTCGAACACCGGCGCCACATACTGTCCGGCAACCAGTCCATTGGCGACGGTCAGCCGGGCCGCATTCTGGATGCAACTGTCCACACCGGCCTGGGATAAGGCTTGCTGCGGAACGCAAAGAGACCGTGCAACGACGCGCAAGGTACGTGTCGGCTGGCTAAGTAGCCCAGCAGGCGCTTTGGTCGCACGCAATCTGGCGCGTTGTGGCTGAGGCCCCGTGTTCTGTGTGGTAATACCGCCCGAGGCTCCCAGGCAACTGGTCGCAAGGCCCAGCGCAGGGTTGCATTCACCCGTCATCTCATAAGGTGTCACCCAGCGATTGGTTTGTACGCCCGTCGATGGATTGACATCTATCAGGTAAATGTCGACCGGGGTCTTGATGTCGGTGGTCGAGGCTTCAAGGAAAATCCGGTCCTGCGTCTCTTGGGCTACTCCGTTGATGGCCGTTGCGGCCGGGTCGGCCGTACCGATGCCAAACTCCCCGATAGCCAGGTAGCTGGGCTGCGAACCCGGTTGAGTGTAGATCCCGACATTCGCCTCGATCGTGTGTGCAGAGACGAAGTCCGGGAGGCCCGTTGTTGCTGACTTGAACAGAGTGCCGGACCAACTGATGAAGTCGCCGACTTCGAAGGGTGCCTGTTGGGTTGGGTCGGGGTCCGTCGCCGTACGCGTCGCATCGCTGAATCTCTTCATGACGTACTGGCTGCAATAGGTTTGCCCCACCGCTGGACCCGAGAGCTCCCCGCTGGCCGGAGGCGTGACGCCGGCCTGGCTGAAGTTGCGGCAGTTGTTGGTCGTGGTTGGGGTGACCACTTTTGGCCGGTTTTTCTCCGGGCAGAGCGCATCGTCTCCGGAAATCGTGCGCGGCACGCACATCGGGTAGCCGGTGGCGGCATGGATGGTCGGGTTGGCATCATCGACGGAGAAGCGTGGGTCGGGGCTTTGGGCGCGGCCAAAACGTCCGTTCGGGTCGTTGATCTGAATAATCGTGGGTTGCGTCGGGTTCCCGCTGTCGACTTCGAGGTTGCCGTTGGTGTAGTCGATCCGGGTGATGACACCGCTCCCGGCGTTGACCGATTGCTGGGAGACAAAGATCAGCCCGGCAATCTGCTTGTTGGAGACGGTATTGCCTACTACATGGATCTCGAACGAGGGATAGGCTGCCGGAGATTTTCCGAGCGCCAGGGTTCCACCCCTGACGAAGTCGGCCCAGGTCAGGGTGTTGGCCGGCATCTGCATAACGGTGTTGCAAGGGACAACAATCGTGACGCCGTTCAGCTGGACGGTCCCCCCAAAGCGGCCCGGGTCGCTGGTACTGGGGCAATTCGTATTGGTGGTGTCCAGGGTCATGTTTTGGATAAAACCGGTCACATCAAACCCATGAATCGCCGTCGGGTTTGTGAAAATCGGATCGGGCAGTGTGGGTGTCGTGAATGGCGAGGGCAAACCCGGGGGCTTTGCAGTCCCGCCGCCACCTCCACCACCACCGCCGCCACCCGCTCCGTTTTTGGCAAATGCATCTCCACCACCACCCATGACCAGCGCGATGGCGACGGCACCGGCGAGCAGAACATGGCGACTGAAGATGCCGTTGAATCGCTTGTGAGGCAGCAGCGGTATCGCGAGTGTTTTTTCGTACAAAGATAAGCTCATGGCTCACTCCAGAATCTTGCAGGACCAATTGCCGGCCAATCGGGATCACAGATCTGCTGATGCGCTTGATCCTGCGCAAGAGAAACGCAAAGCCGTGAGTGTCGAATGGGGGCTCAATCCAGCGGATTCAGTGCCTGTGCAAGGTCGGCACTTGCCGTTCGGATGCTTTCACCTGCGTGCGTCGGCCGGTTACGGACGCAAGCGCGAGAGACATTTCCTTGAGCCTGAGGGGCACATAGCAGTAGTCGTGCCTGATTGGCACAATTGCTTGTTAGCCAGCAAACATGCGGGCTGCGCTGAAGTTGGTGATATACACATAATTGTATGTTATGTGGTTAACACCAAAGTAGGTGGGGATATACACCCAAGTTTGGAGTTCTGTGAAAACTGTAGGTAAGTGTATTGCCGGTAGTGGCAGATGAGAAGTGTTGCCTATTAAATACTACTAAGGTCTTAGGTGTGCAAGAGGGATGTTTAAGAAAGGGTGAGAAAGTAGTCTTGTGCGGGAGGTTTAAATAAAAAATAGCTAGCGCAGTGCAACTTGCGCGCGAATGGTTCGGTATGTCTGGTGGGTGTTTTTATTGGCTGGCGATGCGGAGTTGTAGGTTTTTTTAAAGTGCCGTTTACATCGCGGTGCTTGGAGGAGCAAATACTCTGCCAATTTCAAAAAAAGCGTCTGGTGTCGCTTTGCCCTTTAAAATATGGCCTTTGAGGCCGTTGTTGGCCGCCTGTTACTGGCTGTCCGGGGAATGTCACCCAATAATGGGTAAAGTTTAACCAGAACTGAGGGATAGTGCGCAGTTGCTGTAGTTAGTAGGGTTTCTTGATTCAATTAAAATAAAAAAATATTGAAATTTTCATGATGAAATGTTTTGTTACGTCTAGAGTTTCGTGAAGCGCTACCCAGTGCTGCGAAATATCACTGTTTAAGAATGCCTGAGTCACGAGAGTGCTTTGCCAGTCAGGTCTCGCAATACCCATGTAACTTAAAGTTGGCGTGGTTGTTCGAGCGAACAGCAAGATTCATGGCGATGAGCTCATCTTGTAACAGGGTAACCGCGGAGGCTGACTACTCCGTACTGAATCGGGAGCGTCGTCATGTTTAAGTATTTGAGCATCTTCCGAACCACCTGTTTGGCCAGGGCGATGGCGATGACTCTCTTCGTCACCGGCCTGCCTGTCATGAACGTTTGGGCCGCTGACCCGGTAGTGGTCGATCCGCCCGTGCCGGACGTGCCCACTCTGCAATCGCTGCGTGGGCTGCTCCCGCCCGACCCATCGGGAACCGAAGGCGGGCGCAAAGTCGACCTGATGACCGACTACGTGCTCAATCGCTCGGCGGCAGTGCTTCTGGGCAAGGCACTGTTCTGGGACATGGAGATCGGCAGTGACGGTTCCACGGCTTGCGCGTCATGTCACTTCCACGCGGGCGCCGATCACCGCACTACCAACCAGATCAACCCGGGTCAGGCGAACACTAACGCGAACGTCTCATCGATCTTCAACAAACCGTTCACCGCCTCGGACATTCCGGGGGACGTGCCAAGCTACACCACCAAATCAGGAGGCAAGGGCGGTCCGAACTACCTGCTGAAGAAAGGCGACTTCCCGACCCATGTGCTGGCAGATCCCCTGGATCGCAATTCGGCGATTGTCTATTCGACTGACGATGTGATCGGTTCGCAAGGCGTGTTCGACGCCAACTTCGTCAAGCCTCGTCAGTCGCGTTTCGACAAGTGCATCCAGCAACCGGACGGCATCTTCCAGGTGGGAGGGATCAATGTTCGCCGCAGTACCGGACGCAACGCACCCACGGTGATCAACGCCGCGTTCAACGTGCGCAACTTCTGGGATGGCCGGGCCAATAACGTCTTCAACGGCTTCTCGCCGTTCGGCAATCGCGACCCTGACGCCGGGATTTTCGTGACCAGTGATCGCAGTGGCGTGGCGACCAAAGTCAGGCTGGCGCTCAAGGATGCTTCCGCCGCCTCGCAAGCGGTAGGTCCACCCGGCAGCCCGGTGGAAATGTCCTGCGGCGGGCGTACCTTCGCCGACATTGGCCGACGCATGCTCGACACCTTGATGCTCAAGCAGCAGCGGATTTCATCCACTGATTCGGTGCTCGGGCCGGTATCCGGTGCCCGCCGCCCGACGTACCGTGAACTGATCAAGAACGCGTTCCAGCCGCGCTTGTGGAATGCCACGCAGCAGGTCTCGCTGGGCGGCGCGCCATACACCCAGATGGAGGCGAACTTCCCGTTGTTCTTCGGGCTGGCGATTCAGATGTATGAGTCCACGCTGATCTCGGACCAGGCACCGCTGGATGCCTATTTGCAAGGCGATCACACTGCCATGAACAGCCAGCAGGTCCAGGGCATGAACCTGTTCCTGGGCAAAGGCAAGTGCATCAGTTGCCACGGCGGCGCGGAATTGACCAACGCCGGCAGCCGCTTGCTGTTCCATCCTCGGGAACGTATCGAACGGATGATCATGGCCGACAACCTGACCACGCTCTATGACAACGGCTTCTACAACACCGGGGTGCGCCCGACCTCGGAAGACCTGGCACTCGGTGGCTCGGATGCGTGGGGTAATCCGTTGTCTTTCACCCGTCAGTACAACACCGTACTGAAGGGCGGCACGATCCCTGATCCACTGGACGTCGATGTGTGCACCTTCGAAGCGCGTTTGAGCCCGGCTATCCCCTGTGATGCGACGCTCAAGCCCAATGTCGATTTCCGCGACGCGGTCGATGGCGCCTTCAAGACGCCAACCCTGCGCAATATCGCGTTGACCGGCCCGTACTTCCACAACGGCAGTCGCGCAACGCTGCAGCAGGTCATGGAGTTCTACAACCGTGGTGGCGATCGGCGTGGAGAGGATGCCAGCAATACCAGTGGCTTCGAGCATCCGGCGGTCAATCAGCACAACGGCTCGAACCTCGACCCGGACATGACCCGGCTGAACCTCACCCCGGATGAAGTGGATGCGCTGGTCAAGTTCATGGAGGTCGGGTTGACCGATCCTCGGGTGGCGTGGGAACGGGCGCCGTTTGACCATCCTTCGCTGGTACTGCCGCAGGGCGAAAAGGGAGATGAAAACTCCGTCGGGCAAAAACCGGCCAGTCCGAAGATCACGACGAGGCAGGCGCAGGATGCCGACTTCCAGCTCAAACCGGTCGGTGCCGAGGGTCGCCCGGCTCTGGAAGGGCCGCTGCAACCGTTCAACAACGACCTGTAACCGTATTTCCCCTTGCGCCACTGGCATCTGATGGATGCCAGTGGCGCCCTTTTACAATTACCTCAGTATTTCACTCAGCAATTCGGGGTTTCTGCCGTTACAGTAGTGGGCACATTGCCATCTATTGATTTGACGGGTCGGAGCTTTACCCTTGCCGCGCTCATCCGCTGTACGTTTCAGTCATTTCCTGCCGTCATTACTGCTGTTGCTGGCGGGGCTTGCGGCTGCTTACATCAAGGATCTGAACGTCTTTTTCACCTCGCTGTTCAACGTGCTGCCCACCCTGGTGTTGTTACTCGGCGGCGCCTATTGCGCGGTGTACCGACGCCAGCGTGAACTGTTTCTGATGGTCACGGTGTACATCGCCTACTTCCTGCTCGACAGCCAGACCGACTATTACCGCGACAACGGCAAGGTGCGTGACGATGCCGCCGTGGTCTTTCACCTGTGTTGCCTGCTGCTGCCATTGTTGTTTGGCGTGTTCGCGGCGTGGCAGGAACGCACCCATCTGTTCCAGGACATGGTGGCGCGTTTCGCCGTATTGCTGGCGGTCGGTAGCGTGGCGCTGGGGCTTGAGCAAAGTTATCCACACGCGCTGCTGATCTGGTTGTCGGAGATTCGCTGGCCCGCGCTGCATGGTGCCTGGATGAGTCTGATCCAGTTGTCCTATCCGGTGTTCATTGCCGTGTTTGTGCTGCTGACCTGGCAATACTGGCGCAACCCGCGACCGCTGCATGCCGCGCAACTGGTGGGATTGCTCGGGTTGTTCTGGATGCTGCCGAAGACCTTCATCTTGCCGTTCACGCTGAACATCATGTGCAGCCAGGTGATGCTGATGATCGCCGCCGCCGTTGCCCACGAAGCCTATCAAATGGCCTTCCGCGACGAACTGACCGGGCTGCCGGGCCGCCGTGCGCTGAATGAACGCATGCAACGGCTGGGACGCAACTACGTGTTGGCGATGAGCGACGTCGACCATTTCAAGAAATTCAACGACACCCACGGCCACGATGTCGGCGACCAGGTGTTGCGCCTGGTGGCCAGCAAACTGTCGAAAATCGGCGGTGGCGGTAAGGCGTATCGCTATGGCGGTGAGGAATTTGCCCTGGTGTTTGCAGGCAAGACCCTCGAAGAGTGCATGCCGCACCTGGAAGTCATCCGCGAGTCCATCGCCACCTACAACATTCAGCTGCGTAATCAGGAAAACCGCCCGCAGGACGACAATCAGGGGCGCCAGCGGCGTACCGGTTCCGGCGCATCGAGTGTGTCGGTGACGGTCAGTATCGGCGTCGCCGAGCGGATCGATCAACGGAGCCCGGAAGAGGTGCTCAAGTCCGCTGACCAGGCGCTCTACAGCGCCAAGGGCGCCGGGCGCAACTGCGTGATGGCGTTCGGGCAGAACCGTCGCGGCGCCGTACGCATGGAGGCCGCTACGGTTGAGTGATGATCGCGCATTCAGCGACTGGACATTGATTGTGGCGTAGTGTCGGCGGCAGTAGGTTGGAAAAAACTGCCGACGGAGAATGACCATGCCCGAGTACAAAGCTCCCTTGCGCGACATGCGCTTTCTGATCGACCACGTCTTCGACTTTCACAGTAGTTACGCCGCGCTGGGGGCCACCGATGCCAGCCCGGACATGGTCAATGCAATCCTCGAAGAAGGCGCGAAGTTCTGCGAAAACGTGCTGTCGCCGCTCAACCGCAGCGGTGATGAAGAAGGCTGCCATTTCGACAACGGCGTGGTCACTACGCCCGCGGGCTTCAAGCAGGCCTTCGCCCAATATGTCGAGGGCGGCTGGCATGGCCTGGCGGCGGACCCGGTTTACGGCGGTCAAGGGTTGCCGATCTCTCTGGGGCTGGTCATCAGCGAGATGGTGGGTTCCAGCAACACCTCGTGGGGCATGTACCCCGGCCTGACCCACGGTGCGATGTCGGCGATCCACGCCCATGGCACCGAGGAGCAGAAGCAGACCTATTTGAAGAAACTCACCGCTGGCCAATGGACCGGCACCATGTGCCTGACAGAAGCCCATTGCGGCACCGACTTGGGCATCATCAAGACCCGTGCCGTGCCAGCGGCCGATGGCAGCTATGCGATCTCCGGCAGCAAGATCTTCATCTCTGCGGGCGAGCACGACATGAGCGCCAACATCATTCACCTGGTGCTCGCCAAATTGCCGGACGCACCGGCCGGGACCAAGGGGATTTCGCTGTTTATCGTGCCCAAGTTCCTGCCCGACGCGATGGGCGAAGCGGGTGAGCGCAACAACGTGTCCTGCGGCTCGATCGAACACAAGATGGGCATCAAGGCCTCGGCCACCTGCGTGCTGAACTTCGACGAGGCCAAGGGCTTTTTGATCGGCGAGCCGAACAAGGGCCTGAATTGCATGTTCACCATGATGAACCACGCGCGGTTGGGCACGGGCATGCAAGGTCTGTGTCTGGGCGAGGCGAGCTTCCAGGGCGCGATCAAATACGCCAACGACCGATTGCAGATGCGCTCGCTGACTGGCCCGAAAGCCCCGGAAAAAGCCGCCGACCCGATCATCGTGCACCCTGATGTGCGGCGGATGTTGCTGACCATGAAAGCCTTCAACGAAGGCAACCGCGCGCTGACCTACTTCACTGCACAGTTACTCGACATTGCACACCTGAGCCCGGACGAAACGGCGCGCCAGGATGCCGAAGACCTGCTGGCGTTCCTCACGCCGATCTGCAAAGCCTTCATGACCGACACCGGCCTGGAAGTGACCAACCATGGCATGCAGGTGTTTGGCGGCCACGGGTTCATTCGTGAGTGGGGGATGGAGCAACTGGTACGCGACTGCCGCATTGCGCCGATCTATGAGGGCACCAACGGCATTCAGGCACTGGACTTGCTCGGGCGCAAGGTACTCGGCAGTCAGGGCAAGCTGTTGCGCGGGTTCACCAAAATCGTCCACAAGTTCTGCGCGGCGAACGCCGAACATCCACAGCTGGCCGGGTATGTGGCGCAGCTCAATCAACTGAACCAACAGTGGGGTGAGTTGACCACCAGGGTCGGCATGGCGGCGATGAAAAACCCGGACGAAGTCGGTGCCGCGTCGGTGGATTACCTGATGTACAGCGGTTACATCATCCTCGGCTACCTGTGGTTGCGCATGGCGCTGGTGGCTCAGGCGCAACTCGAGGCTGGCAGCGGTGATGCCGGCTTCTGCCGGGGCAAACTGGCGACCAGCGAGTTTTACTTCAAGCGTCTGTTGCCACGCACCGCCGCTCATCGGGTGGCCATCGAAGCGGGGAGCGACTGTCTGATGCAACTGCCGGCCGAGATGTTTGCGCTCTGACACATACCCTGTAGGAGCGAGCTTGCTCGCGATGGTCGTGAACGATAACGCGTAAAACCAGATGTCCAGTGGCGCCTAGGGGTTTTTCGCGAGCGGGCTCGCTCCTACAGTTCTTATGTTTCGCCTCTCCACATCGCAATGACTAAAAATTACAAAACGGTCATGAGCTGACCCTATGTGTCACAAAAGTTGTTGAGGTACACTCCGACCCAACGAAAACAACTCTTCCTGTGAATCACCTGTATAGATCTTGCGAGGTTTGCCATGGCTGACTACAAAGCGCCCCTGCGCGATATGCGCTTCGTCCTCAATGAAGTTTTCGAGGTCGCCAAACTCTGGGCCGAACTGCCTGCGCTGGCCGAGACCGTCGATGCAGAAACGGTCGAAGCCATCCTGGAAGAAGCCGGCAAAGTCACCAGCAAAAGCATTGCCCCGCTGAGCCGTGCCGCGGACGAGGAAGGTTGCCATTGGGTCGACGGTGCGGTCACCACGCCGGCAGGTTTCCCGCAGGCCTATCAGACCTACGCGGAAGGCGGTTGGGTCGGCGTCGGTGGCGATCCATCCTACGGCGGCATGGGCATGCCCAAAGCCGTTTCGGCCCAGGTCGAAGAAATGGTCAACTCCGCCAGCCTGTCGTTCGGTCTGTATCCGATGCTGACCGCCGGTGCCTGCCTGTCGATCAACGCCCACGCCAGCGAAGAGCTGAAAGCCGCGTACCTGCCGAACATGTACGCTGGCATCTGGGCCGGTTCCATGTGCCTGACCGAGCCACACGCCGGTACTGACCTGGGGATCATTCGCACCAAGGCCGAGCCTCAGGCCGACGGTTCCTACAAGGTCAGCGGCACCAAGATCTTCATCACCGGTGGCGAACACGACCTCACCGAAAACATCATCCACCTGGTGCTGGCCAAGTTGCCGGATGCACCGGCGGGGCCGAAAGGCATTTCGCTGTTCCTGGTGCCGAAGTTCATGGTCAATGCCGATGGCAGCCTGGGCGCGCGCAACCCGGCGAACTGCGGGTCGATCGAACACAAGATGGGCATCCAGGCGTCCGCGACCTGCGTGATGAACTTCGATGAGGCCGTGGGTTACCTGGTCGGCGAACCGAACAAAGGCCTGGCGGCGATGTTCACCATGATGAACTACGAGCGCCTGGGTGTCGGTATCCAGGGCCTGGCCACGGGCGAGCGCTCGTACCAGAACGCCGTGGAATACGCCCGTGACCGTCTGCAAAGCCGTTCGCCGACGGGCGCGCAGAACAAGGACAAAGTGGCTGACCCGATCATCGTCCACCCGGACGTGCGTCGCATGCTGCTGACCATGAAAGCCTCGAACGAGGGGGGGCGTGCGTTCTCCACTTACGTGGCCATGCAACTGGACACTGCCAAGTTCAGCGAAGATGCCGCCACCCGCAAGCGTGCGGAAGACCTGGTGGCCTTGCTGACTCCGGTGGCGAAGGCGTTCCTGACCGATCTGGGTCTGGAAACCACCGTTCACGGCCAGCAGGTGTTCGGCGGCCACGGTTACATCCGTGAGTGGGGCCAGGAGCAACTGGTGCGTGACGTGCGCATCACCCAGATCTATGAAGGCACCAACGGCATTCAGGCGCTGGACCTGGTGGGGCGCAAGATCGTCGGCAGCGGCGGGGCGTTCTACAACCTGTTCGCCGACGAGATTCGTCACTTCACCGCAACGGCCAGCGCTGACCTGGCGGAGTTCACCAAGCCGCTCAACGACGCCGTCACCACCCTCGACGAACTGACCGCGTGGTTGCTGGATCGGGCGAAGAGCAATCCGAACGAAATCGGCGCGGCATCGGTCGAGTATCTGCAGGTTTTCGGCTACGTGGCGTATGCCTACATGTGGGCCCTGATGGCCAAGGCCGCTTTGGGCAAGGAGGCGCAAGACGATTTCTACGCCAGCAAACTGGGCACCGCACGGTTCTATTTCGCCCGTCTGTTGCCGCGGATTCACTCGTTGAGCGCGTCGGTCAAGGCCGGTAGCGAATCGTTGTTCCTGCTGGATGCAGGACAATTCTGATGACGTAATGGTTTGTAAGCATTCTCTTACATAACGTGCTGCTGTTCTCCCATAGATGCAAATTGGATCCACAGCTAATCTACTTCTCATGGACGTAGCGCAGGAAGCGCAAAGCAACAACAGGGACACGTAGGATTCTGCCAGGATGGCGGAGTGAAATGGATGTCAGGGAAACAGTCTGCAAAGCCCCGCTTCGGCGGGGTTTTCTTTTGCCCGAAGAAAAGTTTCCTAGCTCAGCCCGTCCAGAGCCTGCGCGCTGTTCAAGCGTTCAGCGGGGCCATTGATTACTTCTTCCAGCAATGTCCGCAGCAAGGCCAGCGAGGCCTGCTGCCGTTGCACATCCCGACACACCAACCCGACTTTCAGTGGTACTCGTGGTTCGCTCAGGGGTTTCCACAGCAATTCGTGGTTGCCATGGGTCTTTTGCGAGCGTCCGGGCAGCACCGTCGCCAGGCGTGTGTGCGGCAGGCTGTCGAGGATGCCGGCCATGTTGTTCAGTTCGGCTTGCACCTGCGGGCGACGTCCGAGGTTCGCCAGTTGGGTTTGCCAGATCTGCCGGATTTGAAACTCCTCGCCCAGCAGCAACATCGGCAGCTCGGCGGCCTGGCTCATGGACACTTTCTTGAATTCACGCAGCGGGTGCTCTGCCGGGATGACCAGGGTCAGTTCATCTTCGTACAGCATCACGCCATGCAAGCCAGGTTGGCGGGGCGGCAGGTAGCTGATGCCGATATCCAGAGAACCGTTGAGCAGTCGCCGCTCGATTTCCAGTCCGGTCAGTTCGTAGATCTGCACGACAAGATGCGGCTGCGCCTTGCGCACGCGTTCGAGCATCTGTGGAACGAGGCTGGTATGCACGGTCTGCAATACACCGATGGCCAGGGTGCGCAGCGCCTGACCCTTGAAGTTGCCGAGCGCCTCCCGTGCCCGTTGCAGGCCATCGAGCAAAGGCAGGGCGTGGTTGTACAGCGTGTGGGCCGCGAGGGTCGGCAACAGGCGTTTGCTGTTGCGTTCGAACAGGCTCACATCGAGGTTTTTCTCGAGGTGACGGATTTGCTGGGACAGCGCCGGCTGGGAGATCGACAGGCGTTCGGCGGCCCGGCCCACATGGCCTTCTTCATAGACCGCGACGAAATAACGCAGTTGCTTGAAATCCATAAGTATTACTTATCGAAAATGCTGGGAAATCGAAATGGCTGTATGCCTTGCCTGAGCCTAGTCTAACCGCATTCACAGGGCTTACAGGGCCACAGAGCGCGATGAATACCCTTTGCTTTGATGCTGTTTACATAGGTAAGGCAAAAAACCTCAAAAGAGGTTTTTTCGGATGAATCTGTTCAGTCTGCGCCGGAGTCCTCCCAGTCTTGATGATCTGGTCATGGACGCCTCCCTGCCTTCCAAAGACAACAGTCTTTCCAGCGAGTACTTGATGCCCGGTATCGAGCGGCCGAAACAGGTGTTTGTGCGCGGCCAGGGTTCATGGCTGTGGGACAGCGATGACCGTGCGTATCTGGATTTCTCCCAGGGCGGTGGGGCCAACAGCCTTGGTCATAGCCCTTCGGTACTGGTCAACGCCATCACTGCCCAGGCTCAATCGCTGATCAATCCGGGTTTCGGCCTGCATAACCGCGGCATGCTCAAACTTGCCGAACGCCTGTGTGCCAGCACCGGCAGTGATCAGGCCTACCTGCTCAATACCGGCAGCGAAGCCTGTGAGGCGGCGATAAAACTGGCGCGCAAATGGGGTCAACAGCATCGCGGTGGTGCGTCGCGAATCATTGTGGCCAACAACGGTAACCATGGCCGTAGCCTGGCGACGATGTCGGCGTCGGACAGTTCGACATTGGCCAACCGATTCGAGCCGCAACTGCCGGGCTTCAGCCATGTCCCGTTCAATGACCTTCCGGCTTTGCATGCGGCCGTGGATGAGCGGACCGTCGCGATCATGCTCGAACCGATCCAGAGCGAAGCCGGCGTGATCCCGGCCACTGCGCATTACCTCAAGGGCGTCGAACGCCTGTGCCGTGAACTCGGCATTTTGCTGATCTTCGATGAAGTGCAAACCGGCATCGGCCGTTGTGGCACCTTGCTCGCGGAACAGTCCTTCGGGGTAACGGCGGATATCGTCGTGCTTGGCAAAGGCCTGGGCGGCGGCGTGCCATTGGCCGCACTGCTGGCCCGGGGCAAGGCTTGCTGTTTCGAACCCGGCGAGATGACCGGTACCCATCATGGCAATGCACTGATGACCGCGGCGGGACTTTCGGTGCTCGATACGGTGCAGGACAAGGCTTTCCTCAAGCACGTCGCAGAAGCCGGTCAGCACCTGCGTGAGGGCTTGGGGCGTTTGGCCCATCGTTACGGTCACGGCGAGTTGCGCGGACAAGGGCTGCTGTGGGGGCTGACGCTGTCGGACGACTCCGCTGATGCGGTGGTCAAGGCCTCGCTCTACGAAGGCCTGTTGCTCAACGCCCCGCAACCCGACTGCCTGCGCTTTACCCCTGCGCTGAATGTCAGCAACGCCAACATCGATGAAATGCTCCTGCGCCTGGCGCGCGCCTTCTCCCGAGTACGCACCGCGCAATTGCGGTGCCGCAAAGGGATTGCCGTCTGATCCGACGCGCGCCCTGTACACATTCCCGAACCGTCTCGCGGTAATACGCACGCCTCACGCCTGACATTTTTGGTGTGGGGCGTTTTTTTGTGGCTGGTTTTTGCCAAAGGCAATTTCGGCTTGAGCGGTTAACCCATCAATGGCTTTCTAGCGTGCATCGGCAGGGAGTGCCGGTGCCAGCGATTGAACCTTGTTTCGTCGTTGGCTTTGAATTCCATACCACTGGGTGGTATGTTTTTGCGGAAGGGATACCTATGTCGCCGAGGCTGTTCAAGACAAAACGTTTTGCGATGCAGGCCGCCAAGGCCTGGATCGGTGATGACGAACTCCGGGAGGCATTCACCGAAATGCTCAATGGTCAGGCTGACAATCTGGGTGGCGGGGTCTGGAAGAAGCGTTTGAACTCCAACCGCCATCGCTCGATTATCCTGGCCAAGGGAGGTGCTTATTGGATCTATCAGTTCCTGTATGCGAAGAAAGATCAGAGCAACATCAGCCCCAGGCATTTGCTCGACTTGCGAGAGTTGGCCAAGACATATGGTGGGCTGACCGAAATGGAAATTCAGCGCTTGCTGGATGCAAAGGAGTTTGTGGAGATACCAAATGAGTAAAAAATTCAAAAGTGAGCTATCGGAATCGATCCACGAATCGGCCAGTGCCTTGTACGCCATCGGTGCAATCAGCAAGGCGACCATGCGTGAATTCGATGAGTCTTGTCTTGCAACGGTGCCGAATGCGATTCCCGCTGAGGAGATCAAGGCATTGCGCGAACGCAACAATGTCAGCCAACCGGTGTTTGCGCGCTACCTCAACACCAGTGCTTCCACGGTCAAACAATGGGAAGCAGGGGATAAGCACCCCAGTGGCATGGCGTTGAAGTTGCTGAGTATCGTGCAGAAACACGGTCTGGAAATACTGGCCTGAGGAATCGGGCTGAACCCTGACAAACGGCACAGGTCGATTAGCTGTAGGGCTCGAACGAGTCCACCCCAATCAGGAGCTGCCCCCATGGACTTTATTCGCATCATCATCGCCATCCTGTTGCCGCCGCTGGGTGTGTTTTTGCAAGTAGGATTCGGCGGAGCGTTCTGGCTGAATATTCTGCTGACGTTGTGCGGTTATATTCCGGGGATCGTGCATGCGGTTTACATCATCGCCAAGCGCTGAATTTTGCGGCGGCAGGTCGGCCGCCTTCGCGAGCAAGCCCGCTCCCACAGGATTTGTGCAAACCACAGAACCTGTGGGAGCGGCTTCAGTCCACTGAATCCATCACCCTTCGATAAAACAACCACTCCTGCTCCAGCGCATGGGCCTGATTGCCGGCCTTGCGAAAGCCATGGCGTTCGTCCGCGTAGTAATGCGCTTCGACCAGGATGCCGTTGTCCTGCAGCGCCGCGACCATGTCGCGGGTCTGTTGCGGGACGACCACGGCATCCAGTTCTCCCTGAAAGAAGATCATCGGCACGCGGATGTAGCTGGCATGCAGCAGCGGAGTGCGGGCGGCGTAGCGTTCGGCGTCAAGCAGAGGATCGCCGATCAACCAGTCCAGATAGTCGCTTTCGAATTTGTGGGTCGCGCGCCCCAGCGCGACCGGGTCACTGACCCCATACAGACTGGCTCCGGCACAGAACACGTTGTGAAACGCCAGGGCGCAAAGCGTTGTGTAGCCACCGGCGCTGCCGCCGCGAATGAAGGCCTTGTCGCCGTCGATCAGGCTGCGTTCGTTGAGGTAACTGACCACGGAGCAAGCGTCTTCGACATCCACATCACCCCAGCTCAAATGAAGCGCCTGACGATAGGCCCGGCCATAACCGCTGCTGCCGCGATAGTTGAGGTCGGCCACGGCGAAGCCCCGCTGTGTCCAGAACTGGATGCGTGGATCGAGCATCGGGTAGCACGCCGACGTCGGGCCGCCATGGATGAACACCACCAGTGGCGGTTTCGCCGCGCCGGTCATTGCCGGGTAGAAGAAGCCGTGTGCTTCGCCTGAGCCGCTGGGGTAGCGCAAGGTCTGCGGGCGGCTGATCCGTTCGGGAGGAAGCGGTGCGATGCCGCCAGCCAGCACCTTCACTTGCCGGCTTTGACGGTCGATGGCGATGACGGCGGTTGAGCTGACGGGCGACGCTGCAATGCAATAGATGAACTGCCCATCCACCGCGAGATGGCGGAAGCGGCTGTAGTCGCCGGTGAAGTCGGCGCAGGAGTTGCCGCCTATGCCTAAACGGCCAAACCCGCCTTCGGTCCAACTGGCCAGAAAACTATCGTCGCCCAGCGGCAACCAGGTACTGCCGCCGAGTTGCCAGGGCGCCGGGCCATGGTCGGCGTTGGCACTTGGCAATGGGCTCAGGCCTTTCCCGGATTCCACCCATGGCTGCCAGTAACCGCCGCGATCCGTCAGGCAGTACAAGCGACCATCGGCATCAAACCGTGGCTGTTGCACCGACTCTTGAGCACCGTCGCCCGCCACACAACGCGCCTCGGCAAACCCGCCATGGGCGAGGCGTTCGGCAACCATCAAGCGGGTCGCTGTCCATGGCTGATCCGGGCGACTCCATTCGATCCAGGCCAGGCGTCGGGCATCAGGGCTCAGCGTCGGTGCCGCGTAAAAATCAGCACCTTCGACCAGCAGGTGGCGTGCGCCATCCAACAGATCGATCGCCACCAGTCGGTGTTGGTCTCGATGCTCCTCGACCGCCAGCACCTGCCCGCTGGCGAACTGCAGATCGCCATAACGGCACGCACCGGATGTCAGCTTTTCGGGCGCATCGCCTTGCAGCGTTTGCCGATACAACTGCTGGTCGGCCTCGTTGACGAAAACGATGCCGTCGTCCGTCAGACAAAAGGCTCCACCGCCATATTCGTACACCCGACTGCGTACGCTGAACCCCGGCGGCGTCAGGCATTTCGCTGTGCCGTCACGCCAATGCCAGATCCGGCACGCCGCGTCTTCGGGTCGGTACTCGTTCCAGAACAGGCCGTTTGGACCGACCTGCAGTTCGGCAAAGTCGATACCGGCAGCCACGGCTTTGGCAGCGCTGAACGGTTCAGCTTTTGGCGATGAGGCGTGAGTTTCGTTCATTGCGAAAGGCCAGTTGGTCGATGGTCTGGGTCGCGTGTTCGGCTTCTTCGCGAGCCTTGAGGATCACGCCGTGTTGTGGCGACTTGCTGCACACCGGGTCGGCGTTGCTGGCATCACCGGTGAGCATGAACGCCTGGCAGCGGCAGCCGCCGAAGTCTTGTTCTTTCTCGTCACAGGAGCGGCACGGCTCGGGCATCCAGTCGTAACCGCGAAAGCGATTGAAGCCAAACGAGTCGTACCAGATGTGCTGCATGCTGTGGTCGCGTACGTTGGGAAACTGCACCGGCAGCTGTCGGGCGCCGTGACAGGGCAGGGCGGTTCCGTCCGGCGTGACCGTCAGAAAAATACTGCCCCAGCCGTTCATGCAGGCTTTCGGGCGTTCTTCGTAATAGTCCGGGGTGACGAAAATCAGCTTGCACGGATGCCCTTGGGCTTCCAGTTTGGCGCGGTATTCATTGGTGATGCGTTCGGCGCGCAGCAGTTGCTCCTGGGTCGGCAATAGCCCGACGCGATTGAGTTGCGCCCAGCCGTAGAACTGGCACGTGGCGAGCTCGACGAAGTCCGCTTCCAGGGCGATGCACAGCTCGATGATGCGGTCGATCTGGTCAATGTTGTGCCGATGAGTGACGAAGTTCAGCACCATCGGATAACCATGGGCCTTCACCGCCCGGGCCATTTCCAGTTTCTGCGCAAAGGCCTTTTTCGAGCCAGCCAGCAGGTTGTTCACCTGCTCGTCGCTGGCCTGGAAACTGATCTGGATGTGATCGAGACCGGCCTGCTTGAAGTCGCTGATTTTCTGCTCGGTGAGGCCGATGCCGGAGGTGATCAGGTTGGTGTAGAAACCCAGTTTGCGGGCTTCGGTAATCAGCTCGGCGAGGTCCTGGCGCACCAGCGGTTCACCACCGGAAAAGCCCAGTTGCGCCGCGCCCATTTCCCGCGCTTCACGGAACACCTTGATCCACTGTTCGGTGCTCAGCTCTTTGCCCTGTTCGGCGAAATCCAGCGGATTGGAGCAGTAAGGGCATTGCAGCGGGCAGCGATAGGTCAGTTCGGCGAGCAGCCACAGCGGCAGGCCGACGTCCGGTTTGGGCGGCACTTGCACTGATGATTCAGGCAAGTTCGATCCAGTGCTGCGCACGGGCTACCTCCATGAATTGCTCGATGTCGTCACCGAGCTCGGGTACGCCGGGGAACTGTTGCTCGAGTTCGGCGATGATCGCCGCGACATCCCGTTCACCGTCAATCAAGCCGCCGATCAGGGCGGCACTTTCGTTGAGCTTGATCATGCCTTCCGGGTACAGCAGCACGTGGCCTTTCTGCGCTGGTTCGTACTGGAAGCGGTAGCCGGGACGCCAGGTCGGGGTCTTGCTGCGATCGAAACTCATAAGGTGATTCCTTTGTGCCAGACCCGTTCTCCGGTCACGCTGTGATACGGCGGGCGTTTCAGTTCGTAGGCCATGCTCATGGCATCGAGCATGCTCCAAAGAATGTCCAGTTTGAACTGGAGAATTTCCAGCATGCGCTCCTGGCCTTTACGGGTGGTGTAGTGCTGTAGCGTGATCGCCAGGCCGTGCTCGACATCACGCCGTGCCTGGCCCAGGCGCGTGCGGAAATACGCGTAGCCGGCCGGGTCGATCCATGGGTAATGCTGCGGCCAACTGTCCAGGCGCGATTGGTG
Organism: Pseudomonas sp. GM33; assembly: GCF_000282295.1. Classification (NCBI taxonomy): domain Bacteria; kingdom Pseudomonadati; phylum Pseudomonadota; class Gammaproteobacteria; order Pseudomonadales; family Pseudomonadaceae; genus Pseudomonas; species Pseudomonas sp. GM33. The sequence continues at coordinate 100,332 of NZ_AKJO01000182.1, read as the reverse complement.
GATTTGCGGGGCGAACAGTTCGGTCAGCGAGCTGCTGGCGGCCTCCTGCCAGCTGGCGCGGCGGGCGAAGTTGACGTAGGCGTCCACGGCGAAGCGCACGCCGGGCAGGACCAGTTCCTGAGAGCGCAACTGGTCCGGGTCGAGGCCGACGGCCTGGCCCAGTCGCAGCCAGGCTTCGATGCCGCCGTCTTCGCCGGGCGCGCCGTCGTGGTCGAGCAGGCGCTGAATCCACTCGCGGCGGATCTCGCGGTCGGGGCAATTCGCCAGAATGGCCGCGTCCTTCAGGGGAATGTTCACCTGATAGTAGAAACGGTTGGCGACCCAGCCCTGGATCTGCTCGCGGGTCGCCCGGCCTTCGTACATCGCCACGTGGTAGGGGTGATGGATGTGGTAGTAGGCGCCCTTGGCGCGCAGGGCCGCTTCGAATTCGGCGGGGGACATCGGGGTGTCGGTCATCGGGGTTCTCCGGGAAACAACCGTAGAGGTCTAGTGCCTGTGCCGGACTCATCGCGAGCAAGCTCGCTCCCACAGGGGGATGTGGTCAACTGTGGGAGCGAGCTTGCTCGCGATAGGGCCATCTGCTACAGCACAATACTCATGCCGTCATACGCCACTTCAACCTGGCGCCGATCCAGCTCTGCGCGCTCGGGCGAATCTTCATCGAGAATCGGGTTGGTGTTGTTGATGTGGATAAGCACCTTGCGCTGCGTGGGCAGTTGCTCCAGCACTTCGAGCATGCCGCCCGGGCCGTTTTGCGCCAGGTGGCCCATCTCCCGACCGGTGCGGGTGCCTACGCCACGACGCTGCATTTCATCGTCATCCCACAGCGTGCCGTCGACCAGCAGGCAATCGCTGCCGGCCATGATCTCCAGCAGCGCGGCATCCACCTTGCCCAGACCCGGTGCGTAGAACAGTTTGCCGCCCGTGCCCCGGTCTTCGACGATCAGGCCGATGTTGTCGCCCGGATGCGGGTCGAAGCGGTGCGGCGAGTACGGCGGTGCGGCACTGCGCAAAGGCAGCGGGGTGAAGCGCAGGTTCGGGCAGGCGGGAATGGTGAAGCTTTGATCGAGTTCGATGCGGTTCCAGTTCAGCCCGCCGTTCCAGTGTGTCAGCATGTTGAACAGCGGAAAACCGGTGCTCAGGTCTTCGTGGACCATGTCGGTGCACCACACCTGATGCGGGCAACCCTCACGCAGCATGAGCAGGCCGGTGGTGTGGTCGATCTGGCTGTCCATCAGGATGATCGCGCCGATCCCGGTATCGCGCAGGGCGCGGCCCGGCTGCATCGGGGCGAAGCCCTGGAGTTGGGCGCGGATGTCCGGGGAGGTGTTGCACAGCACCCAGTTCACGCCGTCATCGGAAATCGCGATGGACGACTGCGTCCGCGCCTTGGCCCGCAGGCTGCCGTCGCGAAAGCCTGCGCAGTTCACGCAGTTGCAGTTCCACTGGGGGAAGCCGCCGCCGGCGGCGGAACCTAGAATCTGGACAAACATGGACGCTCCATCATTTCAACGCTGAAAATAAAACGCCTCGGATAACCGAGGCGTTGTGCTGCACATCTGCCAAAGCAGAGATTAGCGGCTTGCGAAGTACATGGTGACTTCAAAGCCGATACGCAGGTCGGTGTAGGCAGGTTTGGTCCAGGCCATCAATTGAACTCCTTCAGGTAGGTGGGACAGCGCTATCTATAGGTTTAGTCCACCTCAGGTCAGAGATGTTCCAAATAGTTAGGTTGCTATGTTACTCAAAATTTCAAAGAAATTGCCCGTGAAACTTTGAGAAAGCTCCTTACCGCCCCGGTAATGATCATTTTGCCGCTTGCCATGGCGTGTCTGGGCTGGTGGAACTGGCCAGGCAGCGCCAGCCGCCCTCGGCCTGATTCAGGCGTTGGGCCGCCGCCAGTAGAGCGACCCGGTCAATTTGCAAAATGGCCTCGGGCAATTGCGTCAGATAATCCGACGAGCGGCCGCCCAGCTTGCCCTGCCAAAGCAATTCCGCAGCCTGGGCAGTGGGCAAGGCAGACTGGGAAAATTGCTTGGCCAAGGTCTGGCGCCCGGCGATGAACGCGTTGTCGTCGAGGGCATTGATCAGTATTGGCAAACCGCTGAGGAACTGCTCGATGTGTTGCAGCAGATCTGCCGGCACTACGTTCGGTGATTGCACGCCGAACAGTAATCCGGTTGTCCCGTGAATCTGGCGCAGGGCGCTGAACACCGCATAGCCCAGTTGCAACTCCACTCGCAGGCGCTGGTAGAACGGCGTCTGACAGAAGTGCGCAAGCAGACGCCACGCGGCTTCGTCGGCCAACTCCCCGGTTGCGGCAGGGCAAAACAGCAGCAGTGCGTGCTCGCTGGAGTCGCTGTCGACGGCGCTCCACAGACGTTGTGACGGGAGGGTTGGCGGCGGGGTCAATTGATTGTCCGGCGTGCCAGGTATACGGCTCAAGGCCAGGCCCATGGCCGCTTGAGTCTGGGCGGACAGGCCAATCGCCAGACCATCCCAGCGTGCACTCGACCAGAGTTGCTGCGCATCGTCCGTGTTCGCGGTGTGCGCAAGGCAGTGATCGGGCAATGCCTTGAGCAGCTGTCGAATGGGCATCAGTGCGACGCTCTCCGGCGCGGCTTGTGAGACGGCAGCGTCAGGTTGTGTCAGCTCTTTCAGCGCATGCTCCAGAACGGTGGGCATCGGCTCCTGCAGTCCGGTCATTTTCAGCAGCCATTCGTTGCCCGAGGCACTGAAGGAAACATCCACACCGGCCTGAAGTGCGTCTTCGCGCAACGATTGCAGGTTATTTTCCAGGCGTGATTGAAGGGCGCTGGCAGGACTCGAGTCCAGACGCCAGCGCAGATAAATCGCACCTTCCGCGCTGTTGTCCGGCAAGGCCTGGCTGAATTGCATCGGCGAACGTTCACGACGGCTGCGCGAGCGATCCTGGGCAAAGGTACGCAGGCCACGGTGGGCGCTGGTCTGGCCACGAATCAGTCCAGCGTTGGACGCGGGTGTTTCGGTGCGCAGGAACGGATTGGCTGCGGGTAACTGCCATGGGCCGCTGAAGTTATCCACAACGCCGATTTGAGTGAGGATTTGCTTGAGCGCTGTAACGCCTTGGCCAGATAACCCGACTTCGCGTTGTTCGCTGTCCAGCCGGGCCAATTGCAGGGCACTGCTGACCTGTTGCTGGCTCTGGCACAGGGTTGCGTATTCTTCGCGCAGTCGGGTCCAGTCCTGCCGGGCAAAAAAGCTTAGCCAGTCCATAAGGCGTTCGTGAATCCCTGTCGGCAACCCATTGGCCGGCAACGTGAACTCGAGATGCAGCAAGGCTTGACCGGCGAACTGGTACAGCGGCTGGGCTTTCAGGTGATCGGCCAGCCCGCGCTCGCGCAGGTCCGCCGACAAGCCACCGGGTTTTGCCGAACTCAGCCAGTTGCACAAGAATGCCAGCGCCTCGGCGCAAGGCTCGGGCAGCGATTCAAGGGCGAACAGCCAATCCAGTCGCCGTTCTTCAGCCTGTTGATAACTTCTTTTTGAGGTCGACATCAGTGGCACAGGAGCGTGTTGCTCAATGCTTTCTCCCTTGACGATGACGTTACCAAACGCTTCAGCCAGGGTCCTTAGCTCTTCGAGGCTTTGCGGTCCGGCCAGGCTCAACATCATCTGCCCGGTCTGGTAAAACCGCTGATAAAAATCCTGCAGGGCCTGCTGAAACTCGGGCTGCTCTACAGCCAGGGTGGCGCGATTGCCGGCATGAAAACCGCGAAGCGGATGTGCTTCTGCCAGTCCGTCGAACAGCGCAAATTGCTGCTGCGCTGCCGCATCCTGCGACCAGGCGACAAACTCCGCCTGCAGCACTTCCCGTTCCCGCTGCTGATCGTCCGGATTCATACGCGGATGGGCGAGCATGTCTGACAGACGCTCCAGCCCACCGGAAAATGCCTGGGGTGGCAGTTCGAAAAAGTAGTCCGTGGTGCGCTCGCTGGTGCGCGCGTTCATCTGGCCGCCATGACTCTGGACGTAGGCCATCAACCCTTGCCCGGCAGGAAAACGCTCAGTGCCCAGAAACAGCAGATGCTCAAGAAAGTGCGCCAGGCCCGGCCACGCCAGCGGCACATCATGGCTGCCCGCGGCGACCCGCAACGCTGCTGCGCAACGCTTCAGATTCGGGGCATGACGCAGCGTCACCCGCAAGCCGTTGGCCAGGGTTTCAGTGTGGGGGCGAGGGTGATTCAGCGCGGGCATGGGCACTTCCAGAACAGTGAAGTGCCAATGCTAGCGGATTAGGACTTGTTCAGCTCGCCGTAAAGCTCGGGACGACGATCGATCAGGTAGCGATTGGCGGCACGGGAATCGACCATCAATTGTCGATCCAGCTCACCGACAATCAGCGATTCATCCAGTCCCGCCTGAGCGATACGGCTGCCATCCGGCGCAGCAATGCTGCTCTGGCCGCAATAGTGGATGTCGCCTTCATGGCCACAGTAGTTGGCGTAAGCCACATAGCATTGGTTTTCGAAGGCGCGGGAACGCACGGTGACATCGGCGACGAAATCGAACGGAATCATGTTCGCGGTCGGCACCAGAATCAGCTCGGCGCCGCCCAGGGCCAGGCGTCGGGCGTTTTCCGGAAATTCCAGGTCGTAGCAGATCAGGAAACCGAGCTTCCAGCCGTTGAGCTCAACGATGGGAAACTCATCGGAACCTGCACTGAACATCGAGTGATCGAGGTCGCCGAACAAGTGCGTCTTGCGGTAGTTGCACACGCGCTCGCCATTGGCGTCGATCAACTGCACGGCGTTGTAGATCTGCCCGTCCTCGGTGCGCTCCGGGTAGCCATACAAGATGGCAATCCCGGCTGCCTTGGCAATGCGCGCGATCTGCTGCGCCGACTCACCGTTGTACACCTCCGCCAACACGCTGACGGCATCGACGCCGATGTTGTAGCCGGTCAGGAACATCTCCGGCAGCACCAGCAGGTCCGCGCCTTTTGCCTCCAGCGCCAGTTGTTGCAGGCGTTGCAGGTTGCCGGCGACATCCAGCGGCAACGGTGGACATTGGTAAAGGGCTACGCGCATTTCGGATTCCTCTTACTCGGGCAGGGCGATCGGTCCGATCTCGTTGAATACATCTCCTGGACCCGGATTCTCGGCGTGAGTTGCACCGCCGAAGTGTTTCATGATGCCCCACACCGCGTTGAGCGAGGTCTGTACTGCGCCTTCAACCCAGGCTGGCGTCCACGACACGTCGTCACCGGCAATGAAGATCCCGCGCTGTTCTGCCGGCATGTCGTCCTGCATGAAGTGCGCATACATGCGCTGGTTGTAGCGGTAGTGACCGGGCAGTGCGCCTTTGAACGCGCCGAGGAAATGCGGGTCGGCTTCCCAGGACACAGTGATCGGATCGCCAATGATCCGCGCGGCGATGTCGACTTTCGGGTAGATCTTCTTCAGTGCATCCAGCGCCAGTTTCACGCGTTTTTCCACCGGGTGCGGGAGCATTTTCAGCGCGTCGCTCATCCACGAGTACGACAGGCAAATCACCCCTGGCTTGTCGTCGCCGTTGTCGAACAGGTAGGTGCCACGGGTCAGGCGATCGGTGAGGGTCATGCTCATCAGGTCGCGGCCGGTTTCCGGATCCTTGTCCTTCCAGAACGGGCGGTCGACCATCACGAAGGTTTTCGACGATTGCATGTAGCGGGTGCGATCCAGGGCCATCCACATCTTTTGCGAGAACAGGGTTTCGTCGCATTCGATCTGGGTGGTCAGCAGCCAGCTCTGGCAGGTGGTCAACACGGCGGCGTATTCGCGGGTGTCGCCCCAGTTGTCGGTTACGGCGAAACGGCCGCCCGGCGCGTGGGCAATCTTCTTCACGCCGGTGCGTGGTGCGCCGCTGTGCAGGGAGCTGAGGCTGGTGCCGGCTGGCCAGTGTGCGCAACGCTCTGGCACATGGCGCCAGATGCCTTGTGGCACCTGTTCCACGCCGCCGACCACCAGGTGCTGGTGATCGTCGCAGTTGGTCATCACCACGCGGAAGATTTCCAGCATCGAATTCGGGAAGTCAGAGTCCCAGCCGCCGGTGCCGAAACCGACCTGGCCAAACACTTCGCGGTGATGGAACGACAGCTTGGCAAAGGCTTTGGACGTGGCGACGAAGTCATAGAAGGTGCGGTCGTCCCACAGCGGCACCAGGGTGTTCCACAGCTCCTTGAGGCGCGGCACGTCGCGGTCGCGAATGGCCTGCTGGATATCGGAGAACTGCGAGCCGGCTTCCAGGGCGTCGGCCCAGGCGTCAGCCACTTCCTGGAACAGCGCAGGAAGGTCCGACAGCTTCTGTGCGTAATGGGTCTGGCCTTCGAGATCGATCACCGTGCTGCCCGACGCAGGCGTCAGCGGGTTGGGGAACGGTTTGGTTTCCAGACCGAGCTTGTCGACGTAGTGATAGAACGCGGTGGACGACACCGGGAAGCGCATGCCACCCAGCTCAGCCACGATGCCTTCGGCGCCGTTGAACGCCTGGGAGCGCAGACGGCCACCCATTTTCGAGGCTTCGTAGACGACCGGTTTCAGCCCCAGCTTCATCAGCTCATACGCGGCCACCAGACCGGCAATCCCGCCGCCGACAATCGCCACTTCGGCACCGTGATTGTGCTCGGGAATGCTACCCAGCCCGGCCGGGTGTTCGATCCAGTCGTCGAAGGCGAAAGGAAAATCCGGGCCGAAAATGGTGATTGGTTTTTTACCGTCTGCAGGATGGCGATTGTTCTTGTTCATGGCTGACCTTGCTGGCGACCCGACGCGGAATGCGCATCTGAGTATAGGAAAAGATGCCGGCCATTTTAGAGAGCACAGAACACGTTAATAAGACGCAAAGTGTCGTCGTTTTGCCATTTGTTTGATCTGTATGACGATCTATCAATACACACTGACCACTGTGGGAGCGAGCTTGCTCGCGATAGCGCCAGTTCAGTCACCGATGAACCCAGGCCTGAAAAGTCAAACCGGCTGCCCCCGATCAATCTTGCTGCTCAAGATGATCGACGTCGTGGTCTTCTCCACCCCATCCACACTGCCAATCTGATCCAGCAACTGATCCAGCTGCTCCGGCGAGTCGGTGCGCAACCACGCCACATAATCAAATTCGCCACTCACCGCACACAACTGTTGTACCTGCGCCATCGCGCTCAGGCGGCGCAACACCTCCTTGCCGGAACGCGGTTGCACCGTGATCCCGACATACGCCTGCAACCCGCCGTCCACCACCCGCTGCCCGAGGCGCACGCCGTAGCCGGTGATCACTTTGGCCTTTTCCAGCCGCGCCAGGCGCGAGGTGACGGTGGTGCGGGCGATGCCCAATTGCCGGGCGAGCATGGCCACGCTCTCGCGGGCGTTGATCTGCAGGGCTGCAATCAACTGGCGGTCGATTTCGTCGAGAACGGGTGGGCGAGTGTCAGGCAAAGGGTTATCTCCAGCGGTATGGATCGGTGCGCAAGCATGTTACAGGCAGATTCTGTACGACGCTCGCGACGGATTCCTGATCAAGCCTCAGTACCGTTCATGACATTTCCGCCTGCGACAAATTGCCATAAGTAACCAGTTAGTACATTATTCCGCCCTTGTCACAAATGGGGAAAATGTCCGACATGAACAATTCTGGGGCTGCCGCCGGCAGCAAATGGTTGCTGGTGGGGCTGGGTGTGCTGATTGCACTGATCGGGCTCGGCCTGGCGGGTGGTGGCGGCTATCTGATTGCGCTGGGTGGCAGCTGGTATTTCCTGCTGATGGGCCTGGCGATGCTGGTGTCCGGCCTGTTGATTGCCCGTCGCAAGCCGCTGGGCGCCTGGCTGTATGGTGTGGCGCTGGTCCTCACCGCAATCTGGGCCCTGTGGGATGCGGGTCTTGAATACTGGCCGCTGGTCTCGCGGGTCCTGACCTTCGCCGTGATCGGTTTGGTGGTGGCGCTGATCTATCCGACCCTGGTCCGCGCATCGGGTGCGACCGGCGGGCGTGGTGCCTACGGTCTGGCCGGCATTCTGGGTGTGGGCGTTGTAGCGACGATGGCCTACATGTTCGTGCCGACCCACGTGGTCAAGGCCTCCGTTGAACCTGCGGTTTCGCCGGTCACTCCGGGCGCCGAACAGAAAGACTGGGCGCACTGGGGCAACACCACCGCCGGCAATCGCTTTGCCGCGCTGGACCAGATCAACAAGGCAAACATCGACAAGTTGCAGGTCGCCTGGACCTTCCGCACCGGCGATATCCCGCAAAGTACCGGGGCCGGCGCCGAAGACCAGAACACCCCGCTGCAAATCGGTGACACGGTCTACACCTGCACCGCCTATGGCAAAGTCTTCGCCCTGGATGCCGACACCGGCGCCCAGCGCTGGAAGTTCGACCCGCAAGGCACCGCGCCCAATTGGCAGCGCTGCCGTGGCCTGGGCTATTCCGAAACCCCGGCGTCTTCGGACAATCAGCCAACCGCCTGTACCAAACGTCTGTTTCTGCCGACCGGCGATGCCCGTCTGATCGCCATCAACGCCGACACCGGCAAGCCCTGCGAAGAGTTCGGCAACAAAGGCACCGTCGACCTGACCACCGATATGGGCGAAGTGAAGCCCGGTTACTACCAGCAAACCTCGACCCCATTGGTCGCAGGGGACGTGGTGATCGTTGGCGGCCGCGTGGCCGACAACTACTCCACCGGCGAACCGCCGGGCGTGGTGCGAGCCTACGACGTGCGCAGCGGCGAACTGGTGTGGGCGTGGGATCCGGGCAATCCGAACACCAGCAAACGTCCGCCGGCCGGTGAGACCTACACCCGTGGTACGCCGAACGTGTGGTCGGCCATGTCCTACGACGCCAAACTCGGTCTGGTCTACCTGCCGACCGGCAACGCAACGCCAGACTTCTTTGGCGGTCAACGCACCGAGTTCGACGACAAGTGGAGCTCGTCCATCGTTGCCATCGACGTGAAAACCGGTCAGGTGCGCTGGCACTTCCAGACCACTCACCACGACCTGTGGGACTTCGACCTGCCGGCGCAACCGCTGCTGTACGACGTGCCGGACGACAAGGGCGGCACCCAGCCAGCCCTGGCGCAAGTCACCAAACAGGGCGAGATCTTCCTGCTCAACCGCGAAACCGGCGTGCCGATTGCCCGAGTCGAAGAGCGCCTGGTGCCACAAGGCAAGGTTCCCGGCGAACGCTATTCACCAACCCAACCGTTCTCGGTCGACATGCCGTCAATCGGCAACAAGACCCTGACCGAATCCGACATGTGGGGCGCCACGCCGTTTGACCAGTTGATGTGCCGCATCCAGTTCAAGGGCATGCGCCACGAAGGCGTCTACACCCCGCCGGGCATGGACCGCGCCCTGCAATTCCCGGGCTCGCTGGGCGGCATGAACTGGGGCAGTGTCTCGGTCGATCCGAACACGAACTACATGTTCGTCAACGACATGCGCCTGGGCCTGGCCAACTACATGATCCCGCGCGACAAGATCAAAGCCGGGGCCAGCGGTATCGAAATGGGCGTGGTGCCGCAGGAAGGCACGCCGTTCGGCGCCATGCGCGAGCGCTTCCTCTCGGCGGTTGGCATTCCGTGCCAGAAACCACCGTTCGGCACCATGTCCGCCATCGACCTCAAGACCCACAAACTGATGTGGCAAGTCCCGGTCGGCACCGTACAGGACACCGGCCCGCTGGGCATCCGCATGCACCTGCCGATCCCGATCGGCATGCCCACCCTCGGCGCATCGCTCGCCACCCAGTCGGGCCTGCTGTTCTTCGCCGGCACCCAGGACTTCTACCTGCGCGCCTTCGACACCGGCAACGGCAACGAAATCTGGAAATCGCGCTTGCCGGTCGGCAGCCAGTCCGGGCCGATGACCTACGTATCACCGAAAACCGGCAGGCAGTACATCCTGCTGACGGTGGGCGGTGCGCGTCAGTCGACGGATCGTGGGGATTATGTGATTGCCTACGCTTTGCCCAAATAAGGTGACGTAGGAGCGAGCTTGCTCGCGATGGACGTTAACGATAACGCGTGCTGTCTGAATGGACGCGGCGCGTTCAAGTCCATCGCGAGCAAGCTCGCTCCTACATTGTTGATTGTGCGGGGCAACAGGATGGACAGCGACCGTCACTCGTAGTCGAATGCGAGAACGAAGGATCCGAGACAATGGACATGACGACGAACCTGCCTGCCGCTGTACGCGACCGCGCATTGCAGATCGCTCATCACGAAATGGGGCACTACGTGGTGGCCCGCGCCCTGGGCTTTGAAACGGGCGGCGTGACCCTGACCGTGACCAGGGATTTGCGACACCAGGGCGGGGCCTCCATTACCCTGGTGCGGCCAATTTCGTCGATAGATGCCATGAAGGAACATCTGGAAGCCCGGATGATGGTGCTCCTGGCGGGCGCTATGGCGCAGACACTCGCTTCAAAATCTTCAACCGCAAAACACGTCGACAAGCTCAAAGCCACCGCCATCCTCAAAGGCGAGCAGGGGGCGGAACAGGACTACGCAAAAATCAGGGAGCTTCAGCATCTGCTGCGCAACATCGTCTACCCCGATACCGATCCAGCGTCGAACGAGCGCATAACGGCGGAGCTTAAAGCGATGACTGATCGGGTGTGGGGTCGGACGCAAAAAATCATCGAGGATCAGGCCGAGACGATTGCCGAATTGGCAGGGGCGCTGGTGGACGGTATGGCTCTTGTGGAGCAATGGGGGCGGGCGGCGGATACGTATGAGGTGGTGTTCACCGGGCCGATGCTGGAGCGGTTGCGGGCAGTGCAGGCCATTCCTCCGTGATGTGTTTGGACTGATGAGCCGAAAAATCTGGCTCTATCAGTCCCAAAAAGGGAACGCTCGGTCCCTTTTTAGGAATTTTCAGGCTCTGTTTATTCTATTGATCTGCTTGCGCTCTCGTTTGAGCAGGTCTGCGCGTCAACACCTTCACCACATCATCAATCACCGCTTTGCTCATCGTCGTCAGGTAATGCGCGGCCCAGGCGTGGCGGTCGGAGTCTTGGGTGTAGGCAGCGTCCACGGTGAGGGACTTTGCGAGGAACAGCAGGTCGGAGGCTTGGGCCAGGGCGTCGGCGATGGGGACGTCTCGACAGACGTGGAACAGTGGCTGATTCGAGAGAAACAGGAAGGGGGTGAAGCCAATGGTTTTCAGTTCTGAAGGTGCGGATGTGCTCATGTTCAAACTCCTAATTTTTTAAGGAGCTGTCACATTCGTTTCCAAGCGAATGGGTGGCAGCTGTGCGCAGGTTGGAAAACCGGGAAACTAGGAAACCGGCACGCCCAGGGACGTCCCACGCACAGCCGCCATAACTCGAAATTGAGGTGGGCAATCTGTTGCGTCTAATTTCGTCGGGTTTCCAAGCCCGGTCGCTGATTTGTCAGCGACACCGGAGACTATCCCGTCAAAGAAAAGCGCAACAAGGCGGCAAAGTGCCCAACAGCAAGATTCGGAGTTTGCCTACAAGGTCCTAAGGCGTCATCCGATATTTCGACACCCTCAGTAAACGAAGACTGGCGCGACGAGCGATTTTCCAGGCCGGTGCATCCTTTGAGTCGTCGAGCCAAACGCCTGGTGCCCGCGTTGTCATGAGGGCACCAAGCAATGGGCGAAACGACAACCCCCCACCAGTAACCGTCGTTAACAATTGACAGGGGAATCAGGGTGGTTGGGCACCGCTGAAGCTCATACATTTATTCCTTTGAGGTTATATTCCTTTGGTGGCATATTTGTATGAAATGGGACGTCGAATACACGGATGAATTTGAGGCCTGGTGGGATCGCCTGAACGAGGCCGAACAGGACTCGGTTCAGGCCACGGTGATGTTGCTGGGCGAGGATGGCCCACACTTGGGTTTTCCACATACCAGCGATATCAAGGGTTCACGGCATGGCAACCTGCGTGAGTTAAGGGTGCAGCACGCTGGCAGGCCGTACCGTGTGCTGTACGCGTTTGATCCACGGCGCAGCGCGATCCTGCTGATTGGCGGTGATAAAACCGGCCAGGAACGTTGGTATGCGGAACACGTGCCACTGGCCGAGCGTATCTACGACGAGCACTTGGAAACATTGATGAAAGAGGGCTATGACAATGGCTAAAAAATTTGCTGATTTGGTGGCACGTCGCTCTCCAGAGTCTCAAGCGCGTGTCGAGGCTTTGCATCAGAAGCTACGAGCTCAAATGCCGTTGCACGAGTTGCGCCAGGCGCAAGCGTTGAGTCAGGACACACTAGCCAGGACACTGCATGTCAACCAGGCGGCGATCTCCAAGATGGAGCGGCGAACGGACATGTACATCAGTACTTTGCGCAACTACATCCGCGCCATGGGGGGCGAGCTGGAAATCATCGCCACTTTCCCCGAGGGCCAGGTGAAGATCGAGAACTTTGCCAGCTGAACGACTAACAAATGGCTCTACTGTTTCGGTCTATCCAGACACGCAAAAGCCGCGCAATGCGCGGCTTTCTTGTTTGGTGGGCCCACACGGACTTGAACCGTGGACCAAAGGATTATGAGTCGCCGACTGATGTACCGAGGTCAGTAAAGTCTAGGCTAGGTACAGGAAGGGTACAATATCTTTAACTAGTTGATTACATGTAGGTTTGGCTAGTTTTCGCTAGTTGGGTAATGCTGGGCACTGTACCGCTGCTGTACCTTCTCATGGAATTGGAGCATTGGTCTGGGGCGCTTAAACGTTAATCTACCTGATCTACCTGATCTACCTGATCAAGTTGGTCCAGCTGGCAACAGGTATGGGAAGTTGGAGTGTCAGCGATTTTGTTCGATTGAAAAATAGTGATGGCTTTTCGCTATATTTTTCGGTAATTACTGCCATTGGCGGTATGCTGGCACTCTTTACGCCAAGGTGCATTGAAGTCAGCCTTGTTTTTACGGGTTTCAGTCCCTCGGTCTGTTTCGGAGCCGACAGTTGACCCTATGTACTAGGTACTTTCCAGTTGATAAATGATTTCGCCGGTATGCCCCATCGCCTTTCCATCGTCATCGGTGTCACCGGGCATCGCGACCTTCTAGCGCAAGACACCGCACGGATCGAACGCCAGTTCCGCGAGCTGATTGCGGGATTGGTTCGGCAATACCCCGACGTCGTCCTGCGTGTGATCACCGGCCTAGCCGAAGGTGCTGATCAATTGATCGCCAAGACCGCCCTGGCACTTTGCAAGGAAGGCTTGTCGATACAGCCGGTGGCGGTTTATCCAATGCCGCTAACGCAATACCGCGAGGACTTCCACGGCGTGGCACTGGAGGCCTTCGAGGCACTCCACGCACAGTTCATGGCACTCCAGCTGCCGGTAATGGAACTGCCGATGGTGAGCGAGCGTCAGCAGGCCTATGCCAACCTGGGCGACTACCTGCTGAATAAGTCCGACATGCTTGTGGTGATCTGGGATGGCAACTTGTCGGCCAATCACGGCGCGCTGCCTAAGCCCGGTGGCACGGAGTACATCACCTTGCAGGCGCTCGAGCCGCTGGGCCTGCTTGCTCGTACCTGCGAATCTGCCGGCCAACTGCACAGCGATATCAGCAGCTACCTGCACGACACCAGCACTATGCCGGTGTACCGAATCAGCGCCAACCGCCGGTCTGCCAGTGCCGCGGATGAGCGCTGCGGTTACATCCTCAGTGCCAGCGCCGAGGGCATTAGTGTTACCGACCAGCCACCGGCCCGCACCACCGAACATCTGCGTGAATTGAACCGCTCCAGTCGAGCCCTTGCCGAAAACAACGACAGCCAGGGCTATTGGCCATGCGATGACCAGCCGTACTACAGCGAGCGCTGCGCCAACCTAAATTCGATCGCAGAGTACTTCAAGCGTTTCGACGGGCTGGCAAATGCGATGCAGCGCAAGACCGCCCGTACCCACCGGGCGGTGGCCGGGCTGACGCTGCTACTGACCAGCGTGTTTTTGTTCTACGCAAAAATTCTCCCGGTGCCGTGGGTACTGGCGGGGTATGTCTGCCTGTTCGTGCTGTCACTGCTCTGGTACCTGCGGGTCAAGCCCAACCAGACCAAGTTCCGCTATGCCTTCTACCGCGCCGTTTCCGAGTCCTTGCGCATTGAGTTTTTCTGGCAGGCGCTGGGACTGGTTGATCCGCAGGGCAATGCTTCACTGGCCCAACGCCTGCCCGGCCAAGGCCTCGATAAACGCCGCACGATCGTCTCACTGATCAGGCAGGCCTCGTGGGGCGGCAACAATGTCGGCGCCCATACCTTCGACAGCAGTAAAGTGCTCCACGACTGGATTGCTGCACAGCGTGCGTACTACCAGAAAGCTAGGCACCGCCTACACGAAAAGCACGAGAAAATCGAGCGTGTGGTAAAGGCGACTATCTGCATTCCGGTGGTTCTCTGCGTGTTGTTGCTGTGCTTCTACTCCTTCTTCAAACACACCACCTTACCCGGGCTGGAGCTGGTCTGGAAAGATCTGATTGTCTTTGCCATCGGCTGGATTCCGGTCATTGGGGCGGTGCTGGAGCTACACGCCAACAACACCTCGATCAAAGAACTACATGCCCAGTACCAGGCGACCGAGCATTACCTTGAGCGAGTGGAGGCACTTCTGGCGAGCCCGCAGGCAGTGGACATGAGCCCGGCGATTTTCGAAGTGGTCGGGGTCGAGCTGTCCCGTGAGCACATGCAATGGCTTGCTACCACCGAACGCAAGGCAATAGTCCCGGCCCATGGCGGTTAATCGATAATCGAGAACACAGAAGGAAGCCTGTAGTGAGTTCAGCCATTCAGGGCATTGTGCGCAGTGAGGGCAAGAAACGCCTGCTGACAATCGACGGCGGTGGTATTCGTGGGGTGATCGCGGTGGAGATTCTCGCCGAGATCGAGCGCCTGCTCCGCTTGGGCACAGGTAATCCACAGATGCGTTTGTCCGACTGGTTCCACTTCATCTCCGGCTGTAGCACTGGTGCGATTCTGGCTGCTGGGTTGTCACTGGGCATGGAAGTGGCAGAGTTGCGCGACCTATACAGTGAGTCAGGCCAGCGGATGTTTCAACGCGCGGGCTGGTGGCGGCGCTTAGGCTTTCATCGCTATGTTCACAATGAACTCGAGCGCCTGATGAAAGAGCGCTTCGGTGAACACACCACGCTGGGCTCTGATCGACTGAAGACGCTGCTGATGGTTGTGCTCAAGAACGCCACGACTGACTCGCCCTGGTTGCTTACCAACAACCCCTATGCACAGTTCAACCAGCCGGGCCCGGGGTGCAACCTGGACCTGCCACTGTGGCGTATCGTCCGGGCCAGCACCGCCGCGCCGACTTTCTTCGCTCCCGAAACCATCCATTTTCCGGGAATGAAAAAGCCCTTTGTGTTCATCGACGGAGGTCTTACGCCCTATAACAACCCCGGCTTCATCAGCTACCTTAATGCCACGTTACCGGCTTATCGCATGGGCTGGAAATCTGGTGAAGACGACATGTTGGTAGTGTCGGTGGGGACCGGCCTGCATCCGGCGTCGGCACCAGACCTCACGCCCGCACGGATGAACCTACTCTACACCGCAACTTCTACACCGGCGGCCTTGATGTTCGCTTCGGCCAACCAGCAAGACATGCTGTGCCGGGCGCTTGGCAAATGCGTGGCTGGCGATCCATTAGACAGCGAGTTGGGCGATATGATCGGTGCCCAGCGCGGTGCAATACCTGAGCCTTGCTTCACCTATGCGCGCTACAACGTTGATTTGACTGGTCAAGGCTTGGCATCCATCGGTTGTGACGAGTTAATCGGCCGAGACTTGCATCGCCTTGATGCCATCGACCTGATTCATGACATGCAGGCAGTCGGTCGCGCTGTGGCCAAAAGCCGGGTCCGCCTCGAGCATCTCGAACGCTTTATCGAGCGGTCGACATCGCACGAACAACGTCAGGCGTGCTGAGAAAGCCTTCTACCTGGGTACTTAATTAAGTTACGGAAAATAGACAGGGACGTCCACGTGCCAAACAACGCCATAGATTCCACTCGTGAGATTCGGGTTTTTCTGTCCTCCACCTTCAAGGACATGCAGGTAGAGCGTGATTACCTTCTCAAGCATGTATTTCCCGAAGTTCGAGAGCGCTGTACCGAGCGCGGCGTTGGCTTCACCGAGATAGATCTGCGCTGGGGGGTTACCGAGGAGGAAGCCAAAAATGGCACTACGATCGCGATCTGTCTTAGTGAGATAGACCGTTGTCGTGGCTTTCCGCCCTTTTTCATCGGATTCTTAGGCGAACGATATGGCTGGGTTCCGAGCCGCGAAGACTTGGCTTGCTATTTAGAACGCAGGGATCTAAATGAGTATGCCGCTGAGATCGAGATGGCACTTGAGTCCGGTATCAGCGTCACTGAGCTTGAGTTTCAGTATGCACTCCAAGGCCAGCGGCAGGACCAAATCGAAGCCCTGTTCTATCTACGAAGCCCGGAATTAACGCAAGCGCTTTTTCAGCAATCTGAAGCTAAGCAAAAGAGCGACTTCTATGATGCCGCCGATGGGAGAATGGACGCTCTCAAGCAGCGTCTACGTAAAAGCCCTCTGCTTGAGATCGACAACTACGCATCTATAGAGGTATTTGGGGAGTCGATTAAAGACCAACTGTTGGCCGAACTAGCTCGCCGTTATCCACAAAGCGAAAGCGCAGACCCCTGCTCTCAACTTCGTCGCCCACACATAAATTTTGCCCGCACACGCCTAACTTGCTATGTGCCTCTAGCCAATGCCCGACGAGACATTCTCGACTATTGCCGCAAGCGGCTGTGCATGGAAGAAAAACGCAATTGCCTGATTCAGGGTGAGTCGGGACTAGGCAAGAGTGCATTAATAGCCGACTTGGCACGCTACCTGCCAACGCAAATTGAGGGGGCTGAAGTAATCGACTATTACGTTGGTGCTGATGGTCAACGCAGCATTGAGCAGTGGCGCGATGAATTACTTGTACTCCTGACAGGCTCGCAGGCTAAGTCTGTGCAAGACACTAAGAACGCTCAGGAAATGGATCGCTGGCAGTTTTTGGAGGCCCAACTACATGAGACCTCCAAAAGTCGCGAAGGCAGAACACTGATTCTGCTTTTAGATGCGCTCAACCAAGCTGTGGACGTCGCGGTGGCACTGCATCAACTGCGACAGCTGTCGCTACCCCAGGGAGTCATTCTGATCCTGTCTGCGACACCCGAGGTAGAGACGAATAAAGAGGATGTCTGGACCTATCCGCTTGGGATACCAGATATCACTCAGCTACGGGACATGATCGGTGCATATACCCATAACTACCGTAAAGCATTGGCGCCCGACTTGGTGGAGCGAATAGCTGGAGCTTCGGCTGCGACATTGCCCCTTTATCTGAGGGTGGTCTTGGAGCAACTACGAGTGCGCGCTGTTCATGAAAACTTGCGACAAGACCTCGAAGCGCTCCTGCAATACGCCAGTGTTGGTGATCTGTTCCAGCACCTGCTCGAAACCTGGGATCGGGACTTCTGCGATAGCCTACATCCCAAGCCGGTCAGCCGCCTAGCGGGCCTGCTGGCGGTGTCCAGGGTCGGCTTGTCGGAGGAGCAACTTGGCGAGCTTATGGCTTCTGAAACGGACCCAGATGATTGCCAATCTGGTAGGCCTCGCCTATCCCGCCAACTGTTGAGCCAGCTGCTTGCAGTGCTGCGTCCCTACCTGCTGCGAAATGCAGGGCGCGAGCAATTAATGCACAGCGCACTGCAATCTACAGTACTAAATTATTGCGAGGAAAAATCGCTAAGAAAAATATTAATAAATGGTTGCGCGAGCGAAAGAGACTGGAGTGTAACTGAGCGAATTTACCAGCACTCTTTGTTATCTTTGCATGAGTTCAAGTCTGGTTCTAAACAGGGTCTGGTAACAGAGCTGTCTCTTCCGGAGAATCTAAAAAAATGCTACAGAACCGATCAGGGTACTCTCCGGCTCGCATTACAAGCTATTGGGGCTGGTGAGTCAGAACTCAATCGCCATACCGAAGCCCTTGTTAACGGCTGGCTGGAAAAATTCAGCTTGTCCGACGATCTTGCACTAAATAGAGAAATAACATCAAATCTCTTAGATAACTCATATCTAAATGTTGGGGTGGCTTGGGCTGAGCAGATTTTGAAGTCGTCAAAAAGAGCTTGCCCCGCAGGGCATCCAAGCATAATCATCGATCTTGTTAACTTAGCAGTTGGTTACCGTGCCTTAGGCAGGTTGGCGGAAGCTGAGATCAAGTCTCAGGAAGCTTTGGAGGCCTGTCGTAAGAGTTTGCCAGAGGGAGATCTCAATATAGCTGTCGCACTTAGCTGTATGGCAGATATTTTTCGAGATCAAAATCGTCTGAACGAGGCCGGGCCACTGTATCAAGAGGCGCTGGCTATATACTTGAAGTTATTGCCAGTAACGCACTTTCGAATAGCGAAAACTATTAGTGATCTTGCAGGGTTTTATATAAGCTTAAAGCAGTTTGACAGTGCAGAAGATTTGCTTCAAGTAACATTGACGATGCTTCGTAAATCGTTGCCAGAAGGTCACCCTGATATTGCAAGGACTCTTGTTAGTCTTGCAGTAGCTTACCTTCATAGCCGTCGCCTAAGCGAGGCTGAGGCCTCGGTTTTGGATGCGCTGGCGATTCGCCGCAAGACTTTGCCTGTGGGGCATCCTGAGAATGCACAATGCATTAAACTTCTTGCTGAAACTTATCGCGCCCAAGGTAGGCTGGATGACGCTGATGCTATGAATTCGATTGCTTTAGGCGTCTATTCTGCAGCGCTACCTGAAAAGCATTGGAAGGTGCAAAAGATAAGGTCGGAAATTTTAATTAGAGTTATTGAACCAATGTCGTCGAGTCGGACTGTTGGGAAATACGCAAGGCTTCAGAGTAATGTAGTTGCTCGTCGTAAAACTCTGCCAGAAGAGCATCCGGGTATCGCAGATGCTCTTTTCGACCTGGCCGATGAATATAATGGAGATAAATTAATAAAAGACGCAGAGCCCCTGTATCTGGAAGCTTTGAGTATTTATCGAAAGGCCTTTACTAAAGGGGATCCAAGTATAGGAATTAGAATTGCTAAAGTTGCTGATTTTTACATTAATAACGGTGTTTTCAATAAAGCTGAGCCGTTATATCTTGAATCCCTTAAGGTGCTCAATAAGAATCTGCCTGCCGGACATCCAGAAATTCTTGCGTGTATAGACCATATTTTGACCATGTATCTGCGCCAAGTATTTTTATTTTTCAAATCGCCGCTATTGGCATTTAAAGCAGGGTGGGCGGCTGTCAGAGTATTATTTGTATGTGTAGTGAAATAAAATACTGTGTAAAGCTGTATTGAGGTGGCTATTGCTATTGTCGTGAAAAATAACGAAGAGCATGCTCCTGCTTTTGTTGTCGGTTTTTTTGATATTTGGTTTGAGGCTTATGCCAAATTTATCTAGTCTAAAGGCAGGAGATGATGTGGTGATTTTTATTAATGGGGTGGTATTTTGAAAAACATGTTGAGATTGGTAAAGCTATTTTTTATCCCGGTAGCTTTTTTTAATGCTCTCGGGGGAGTTGTCTCAATTATTTGGCTTGTCACACTTGGGGAGTGGCGGCAAGTTGGGCTAGGCCTGCTGCTTTTGTTCACGCTTGGGTTTATGATGGCCAAGCTTCTGGCTCCGGAGAAATTGATTCCTTATGCTGCGGTATCTCCCAATAAAAAAAGTAGATTAAGGCTGTATTTGTTAGGGGGGGGACATTCCTTAGTCATGACGGTTTGGTGTTGGTTTGTTTTGATTTTTTTTGCTAAGCACTATGCTTCTGAGTCAGCGGTGCCCATGCTCATATGGTCTTATACTGTGGCATTCTCAACAATTTGCTACCGACAAGAAGGGGTAATAAAATCATGCGGCTGGCATGCTTTTCTTCCTGTGGTTTGCACCCAGATTTCATATTTGGCGGCTATCGCCATGATATATTTCACCGACTCAAGCCTGTTTTCTGCTCTGGTCATGATTTTGGTTGGCTCTACTTTCGGTGTTTGTCTTCTTGTAAATTCACCGCTAAATCAACCGCCGGAAGAGTATATGGTAGACTAAAGAGTATTATTTGTTGTTCGAGATCAAGGCGAAGTTATAGGGGCGGGCTGCGCGCTGCTTTGACAGCGTAGTTATTAAGGTTCATTCATTATCGACCTGCGTCTCAGTATTCCATAATAGTTTAATCGGTATGCTGGGTCGCTCGTGTTTTTGGGGTATGCCTATCTAGATACGGGAAAATTTCGCCTTTTCAGCCTTTTCGCTTGATAAGTAACACCCAAAGTGAAAGAGTGTTAGGATAACACCCTAACTGATACAGGCCCCATTATGTTCATCCGCGCATACCTCCGAGCATCGACCGAAGAGCAAGACGCTGGCCGCGCCCGTGCTTCGCTCGAGCAATTCACAACCGACCACAACAAGGTCATTGCGAGCGTGTATCTGGAAAATGCCAGCGGCGCCGCGGTAGACCGCCCCGAACTTCTCCGGCTGCTCAAGGATGCGCGGAAGGGTGATGTGCTGCTGGTGGAGTCGATAGACCGGCTCTCCCGCCTTCCAGTAGAGGATTGGCAGAAGCTCAAGGCCGCGATTGACTCCAAAGGCCTGCGCATCGTCGCGCTCGATCTGCCGACCAGTCACCAGGGAATGCATGACACGAAGGGCGACGAGTTTACCGGGCGGATGCTGGGCGCTATCAACTCGATGCTGGTGGAAATGATGGCCGCCATTGCGCGCAAGGATTACGAGCAGCGCCGCGAGCGCCAGGCCCAAGGTATCGAGAAGGCCAAAGCTGCCGGTAAATATCAGGGCCGGCCTGTAGATGAAGATCTGCACAAGCGCGTTACTGAGCTACTAGGTGCTGGGCTGGGCATCCGCGCAACAGCCAGGCACGCCAACTGCTCAACCACAACAGTCCTCAGGATCAGGGACTTGGCCAGCGCCTGAAAGCACCAAAAAACGGCTTTACGGTTAGAATCATAGCGGAGCGTCATGACGACTGGGTAATTGCACTTCACTTGCCCACCCGTGTGCATCGAAAGTGACCAGCGAACTTCGTAATCATGACTGGCAGAGAACGGCCGATTGTGTTGAAAAAGTCGGCCATGGTTTCCGCGGCAGAAAAGTACGCGCTTGAGATTGAAATCCTTACTTTGAGCAGAGGATTCCGGGCTCAGATTTCGCGTAGCTGCGCGCAAAAAATACATTTTCAGCTGTTAGTACGAGGGAAGCCTGGAAGGACCGACTTTTTCAACACAATCGGCCAAAAGCAGCCAATAAACGGACACTAACGCTCAATTTCACTGGAGCTCCGCCACGTATTATTTTTGGCGGAGTTCCTGAGCAAAATTCGACGCTAGGATATTGATTGGGGCTTAATTAAGTTCCGACGCTTTACTTGATTGCAAAGGCTGTCCATGTAGTTAGCTGCACTATGGATTAGAATGCTTTTTTAGCAACAGCACACTGCCCCTCAGCGCTACCAAGAGATAGATTTTGCTTATATGCTCCGGTATTGAATAATACAGTTTCAACTGTATTATTGCTTCCCGTATTTTCTATGCGCAAGATAAGCTTGTCTGGCTCTATGACAAGCTGACTATATATGGGGGCTTTGTCGTCACCGGTGCTTATTTCGCCCCTTTCAAGTGTGTAGGTGAAAGGCTCTTCCTTAACCTTCGTGACTTTGTCGCCCAGTTTCGTAACGATGAACGTTTTCCGTTCTTTGCCGCTCATTCCCGGAACGAGACTTGAAGAATATCCTTCGCACACTAGGAGAGTTTCCGATGCTTCCTCTTTTGCTTTTCGTGCAGCGTCTTCTTTTAATTGCTTCTCTGAAGGACCGCATCCCGACATTGAGAAACAGATAAAAGCGGCAGTTACAAGTGATCCAAATCCACTAGGCGTTACCCTACACTTAGAACCAGTATTCATTTTTCCCTCCCTTGTTACGCCTGCTTTGCAAGATTTTTATGTTTAGATTTGACGTCGGAGCATTCTTCTTGTTTGAGTTAGAAAGAATGGCATCAATCGATGATGGAGCATATTCACAGCCCTCATCCTTGACAATATTCATTTTCTTCATCCAGTCCTTGAGATCTTGAGTTGTGAATGGCTGAATTAAATGACCAGCTTCGACTGCTTCATAGATTTGTTTGATCAGAGGCATGTGGTGTCCTTGAAAAACCTTTCGGCAATGGTTTGCTCCGCTGCCTAGCTATAGTGGCTCAATGTTTTCGCTGCTGCTAGCGCATAACGCTCCTTGCCCATACGCCCCCTTTTGAGCCTATTGGTGTTGGTGCCCCTTGCTCTGGCTGGCCATCCTCGTTCTCCCTCATGTGGAGGAAAAGTCATGAACACCACCACCGAGGGTGAGTCGTCCATGATCTCCCAGACACTTGGTGACCGCTCTTGGCCGACTCTGTTGAAAAAGTCGATTTCTGAGAGAGCTGCTTGTAGGCATCTCAAGAAACACTTGATTTCGGCGTTGTTACGTAAAAATCAAGGCAGCTCCGTCTTCTGAGCGAACCATATTTCAACGTCGCTCACGCTTTTTCATGGGCAAAAATCGCGACGGGACTTTTTCAACAGAGTCGGCCGAAAGCAGTCGGCGATGACAGGCAGAAATCGGCCAGGAGCGGACTGTGATCACAAGACGAGGGTGGGCCGTTACGCTATTGGTTCGGATAGTTTCCGGCAACAGGTATAGGGCCGGGTTAAGGAGACTCAAATGGACGTGAAGCGTGAGGTTGCACTGAGCTTGCGGTGGCTGGGCTGTAGGACAAAAACATCGGCGCTGGTGCCGACCTTGAAAATTCCTGGCCGGTTAAATGCCAACCTCTTAAGTGACTGCTACCGCTTCAAATAGGGGGAACCGCTGCTTCAACCGCTCAATCGTCCAACGCCACTTCGGCGTACTTGGACGACAAACCGTATTCTGATTACCAAACATCCCGATCTCACGTACCGCCTGACTCACAGGAACGGTGTCCAACCATTGGATTGGAACGAAGTACTCACATCGCTCAGGATCATCCACAAACTCGGCGTGGTACTTAGCGCGGGTCGCAACCTCAAGCACAGGTCGCTCAACCCCCTCCTGTATCACCGTAAAATCCTTTGCCGGTGCGGCTGTACCGAGAACCCGCCCAACGCCGACATAGCCTTGTTGCGGAACATTGACCCAGACCCGATCGCCTGGAGCCAGCAGCTGCAAAGTCTTGCTGTACCATGCACCGCCGCCGCCGGCAATGAAACCAAACTCGACGGCATCAGCCCATGAGCGCGAGACAGAGTCACCGAACGAGCAATAGAATTCACCATTCCAGGGCTCGCTGTGCCCTTCACTCGTCGACACCGCATTCACTTGGGTTTGCACAGGATCGAGTAACCAGGATCTGCTCAGCAGTTGCTGATCGCCAACCTGGAAAATCTGAAAGCAAAGCACGTTGATTGGAATATCTCGTTTGCTGAGGTATTCAACAATTCGCTCACTACTGGCATCCAACACCGTGGCGACAATGATCAGCTGATGACTTTTGTTCAGGTCATCGTCATCCAATACCCGTCCAAAGCGAGCCTGAAAATCTACATCCAGGCTGCTTTCAGGCCGAAAGCGTTTGTAGATTGCCGCGATTTCGTCGCCACGTAGACTTTCAACCCACGCGGCATAGTCGAGGGTTTGGGCAACGACCTCGCGAGGCGTGCGGTCGCGTTTGAGCTCGATCAACACCAGAGCTCCATCAGGAGCGATGGCTAACAAATCAATTCGGCCCCCCATTCCGGTGTTTTCTTGCCTGCCTATCAGCATCCATTCATCCGAGAGGATGCTGGGAGAGCTGATGATCATCTCTTCCAACAGCTGCTCACTGGCCAATCGGCTTTGGCGAAGCTTGTTAGGCACAAGGCCCACGGTCCAGACGTCCGTTTTGATTGGCACGATGAGAGCCCCCTTAATGTTTTTATTAACGAAATCAAACACTCATTTGTTGAGAAGCGGAGAGCTAAACCTCCCTGCTTCCATAACCTATATCCGACAAAAAAGATTAGAAATCAAAGAAGATCCAATACAGTGCTTTCATTGTATTTTCGCTCTTCAGTTTCGTACTCAATAGATGAATACTCTATTGACAGATCGCACTGATAGCTCTCCCCTGCCAACGACAAACAAATTTTCGTCGCGCCATCAACCCAAGTGGTAAATCGCGACATATGACCGGCGCTTACAGCCATACCCCAACTTTGATAATCATCCTGATAAAGGTCGTTGAGCCAGTACTCGTTATTACTGTCTGGCGCACCGTACTTTTTCTGAAGCATCTCTTTAAACTCATCAAACTTCGACAAGTATGTATTATCATTGGCAAATTTTTGATTGAAGACATATTTACCCCGAACCAATATATCATTCAATAAAACGAACAGCACTAGGCACTCATTCCCACCAAGCGCCGACTCAAACCCCAAATAGCCCTCACCCTCCAGCCAAGAGGCATTTGGCTCGGACTGTTTTATATTTAATCGGTGCGTCCCCCAAGAAAGCTTCCGAAAACTATTACCTGCACCTGAGCTGGCCACAATACTCGTTTGATATTCCCAAGTTCCGTCTTCATTAAGTACGACCTTTCGACCATCAGCTGCAGTAGCAAACATTTCCCAACCTCCTAAAACCAAAAAATTGAGCACACAATTCTTCCCATTACAAAAGCAGCTTGAAGCTCACTGCCCACCAATCAGCATCAGTACATCATCAATGTAACGACCTTCTGCGCTATGGGTTCCGTTGCGCAAGTACCCAGGGATCATCTGTTGAAACTCAAGACGGTCTGAAGGCTGAAACTCTAGCAATGCTTCTAACATCGCAGGTCTCAACAAACGCTGGTGATCAGGCACATCAGGTAGCTTCGAGCGAATGACATTTTCGTCAAGCCAAATTAGCTTCTCTCGAAGACTGTGCCCCCCCTCGATAGTTATACGTTCAGCATGCTCGCTCTGCTCGTCGGCTACTTGCTGTATGGCTAGTTCTTCCGAATCCTCAACCGGCACTTCGGCCATTTCTACCGGCTCGGTTCTCAACCGCGCCAGTTCTTGAAGAATCGGCTCAATCTGTACGCGAGCATTACGGAACCAATCCACCGACCAAATGCGGCGAATATTCCACCCCAATTGCTCCAGTACGCTTTGGCGTAAGCGATCACGGTCACGCGCCGATTTGGCCGAATGGTAGGCAGCTCCATCGCACTCGATCCCCATCAGGTAACGGCCAGGTTGCCCAGGATCGCGGACGGCCAAATCGATGAAGAAACCAGCCACACCAACCTGCGGCTCGCACTGATAGCCATGGCGCGCCAACATCTCAATGACTGCCACTTCGAAATCACTGTCGGGCGCACGATCGTTTTCTTTGATGTGAGGCATCTGGCCAGACTCAGCAAAATGCAGAAAATCACGCAGTGCCTGCACGCCTCTACTGGAGGTCCCAGTTACAAGGACATCGGTTGAGCCAAACGAGGAGAAAACCTGCATGCGCTTCTTCGAACGGGTATAGAGCACGTTCAAACGCCGCCATCCGCTGGCACCGTTGATTGGGCCGAAACGTTGAGGAACGCTACCACCTACCTCCATTGGACCGTAGGTCCCGGAGATGTAAATAACATCTCGTTCATCACCCTGAACGTTTTCCAGGTTTTTGATGAACAGCGGCTCATCCTGACTCTGATTACGGTCCAGCGCGACTTGTAGCTGCGGGCTCTGTTTAGCCAGATGCTCAAGCACCCGCTCGATCTGGTCAGCCTGTTTGACGTTCATGGCCACGACACCCAGCGATTCATCAGGGCGATGAATCACGTGGTGTTCAATGGCTTTGGCGACAACCTCCGCCTCTTCCAGGTTGCGCTGTTCGACAAAACGCCCGCGCGGCACTCTGACAAACTTGACGCCGAACTCTGCAGACTCACGGTGCGGTGATGGGTACACCACCAGATTGCTTTCATAGAAGGCTTTGTTAGAGAAGGCGATCAGGCTCTCGTGGCGAGAACGATAGTGCCAACGTAAACGTCGCAGTTTGAACAGCGGCATGGCAGCTTCCAAAATGCTTTCCGAGTCCTCAGCTAACGAAGCATCGGTTTCGTCGGTATCCGAATCGCCGCCATTGCGTGAGAAGAAGTTCGTAGGTGGCAGCTGTTTCGGGTCTCCCACGACCACTAACTGCTTGCCCCGGGCGATGCTTCCCAATGCCTCTTCCGGGCGCATTTGAGAGGCTTCGTCCATCACGACCAGATCGAATTCGACGTGCCCTGCGGGTAAGTATTGAGCGACGGCCATTGGCGACATCATGAAGCAGGGCTTGAGGCCTTGCAGGGCTTCAGCCGCACGATTCATCAAGCTACGGATCGGTACGTGCCGTGTCTTTTTCTCGGCCTCACGTTGCAGTAGGGCCAATTGCGTGAAGTCTCTGACCGCTCCATGGCTATTTCCGACAGGGATATTGTTTTGACTGATACGCGATGAAACCTGTTCGCGCTGAAGACGCTTGAGCTGCTCATCGATTTCCGCAAAACGAGCGCGGATAGCCTCCTGCTCTTTGCCCGAAAACTGGCCCAAGTCGGGATTTAGCTCAAGGACTTTCAATGCCCAGCTATCAAGAAGCCCTAGCAGGCAGGCATCAACGCAGCGCTCAGATTCCAGTTTTTGCGTCTCGATTGCTTCGACGACTGTCTCAAACCCCAACTCAACCAGACGCAATCGCAAGCGACGGTACTCGAACCAATGGTCGAGCAAATCAGGGTTTTGAGCTGCCCAGGCCAGACGGCCAGCCATTGGCTCGAAATCTTGTTTCTCGATGGACTGCCACCATTGACCAGCAATAACTGCAGCACTTTGGAAGAATGACGCGATCGACTGTTCCCAAGTCTCTACAGCGAGCGCGAGAGTTTTAGCTTGTTGATGCCAATGAAGAATTAGGGACTCGGCTTCTTTTGACGTGCAGGCGGTCAAGCGCGGAATGAGAATATCTCGAATCGGCAATGCCAGAATGGGCTGAACAAAGGCAACGGTATGCCGCCAACTCGTCAAGCGAGGTCGTGCCGCAGAAAGATTGTCTATCCGAGGAAGCTCTTCATCCTGCAGGCAAGTCTGTAGTACCGCGTCGTTTTGCAAGGCTGCCGAACGGGCCTGCCAACTTTCCACCGACTGAATCAGCTGAAGCATTTGCCCCATGGTTGGCTGCTCTTCGCTGATGACGGGTAACAAAGAGCGCAGTGCGGTTCCGACGTCCTTGATCAGGCGAACATACAGGCCCTCTGAGGAGAGTAAGTCTTCTGAACGCAAATCATGACTGTCAAAGGGCAACAGTTCTTCCAGATCCAGCCGATGATCCAGAACATCCAACAAGTAAGGTTCAAGCTCCGCACTATCAGTCGCAACTTTGGCCAGATGCTCGCTATCTACCTTGAGCAGGTACTCCGCGATCCATACCTTTGCTCCAAACCCCCGTCCGCATTCAGTACGCAGGAGCTTGTACCAACCCCGAATACGCTTGAGCGCATCGATGGGAGTATCAAGCCCTTTGAAGTGCTCACCCAGCTTCTCGGCGAACACTTTGCTTTCATTCAGTTGACTGTATTTTTTCAGATAAGCGATGACATCTGGCAAGCTCACCAGAAGCTGGTTCAGCTTGAGCCCTGGTCGCGCCATAGTCAGGATTTCGGCCTTCGCAGAGCGCCATTGCCCCTTGAACCAACGGAAAAGTGATTTGTCCGCCAGAACCCGACTCAAATCTTCCAGTCGTGTATGACTGGGCAATCGATCCAGAGTGAAATGATTCGCTGCCTGCTCCTGCAACTGCTTGATGACCGGAATGTCGCTATCCAACTCTGCGACCAACTCATCCAAGCTCTCATCTTCGAAGCGCTTATGCCGAAGAGGTGCTAAATCTTCGGGCATCGCCGCAAGCATTTGCAGAAAAAGCACCAGTTGCTCAATCCCGACCAAATCGCTTCGCAAACCTTGAACCGCAGACTCTTCCGATAACAGCCGAATCAGCATTTGGGCGCGTGGAGCAAGTTCCAGCAACTCCTCAGCCTCTTCGATCACATCGAGCAACGCATTGAGGGACAGGGCCTCATCGCTGTTATGCAAACGAATGGCCGCGCAGGATTTTTTGATTGACGCGATTGCTTGCCCAGAGCCAATAACATCGGCGCGCAGCGATCGAGCCAGGTCAACTTGCTCGTCCAACATGGAGTCCATACCTTGCAGCCAGAGCTTCAATGCCTCGCAAGACTCGATATCAAGTCGCCCCAACAGATCCCAATCCTCGTCACCTTTAGGTAGCGCAAGAACCGGAATTGAAGCGGCCAAACTTCGAAGCTGATCTGGGCTGTAGGTTTCCAGAACAGCTACTTGTAGCTGCTCCGCTAATTGAGGTCGAAGAGCGGCTAGGCCACTCAGTGCCTGCTGAGCCAAGGAAAGACTCTCTAGAAGTGAAGAGCGCTCTGCGCCAGTCACACGAGTTTTGGTGCTACCAAACCATGGGTGCGTCTCAAGTTTGCCCGCGCGACCAGCTTCCTCAGCCGTCTTGCGATAGATGTGTGCATAGAAACCGGCCTGTTCTTGCAGGTGCGCTTTATCGATTCGCAGGTCTGACTGCGGATGGAGATCGGCCGGTTTAATCGACAATGCCTCACGCAATCGAGTTGCCTGCATGAGTACTTCGTGAATACTCATGCCCGACTCTTCGAATTGGGCATGCAAGTGATGTACGTGCTTATTGAGTTGCTGCTTCAATCGCTCATAGTTGGCTATCAGATCCGTTAACTGCTTGGGCGAGCGGTAGCCGCCACTATTCTGAATCCGTTGGCGAATGCTATCGATGACAGCGCTTTTTTGACTCTTATGGCTGTGCAACTCCAGACAAAAATCGCCCAAACCGGCTCTGGTCAGTCGGGTCTTGACCACCTCAAGCGCTGCGCGCTTCTCGGCAACGAACAACACTTTTTTACCTTGAGCTAGCGCCGCTGCAATCATGTTAGTGATGGTCTGAGACTTACCGGTGCCTGGTGGCCCCTCAATCACAAGATCATCACCGCGAATCACATCTATCAAGGCACTGTGCTGTGAGCTGTCGGCATCGTCGATCAGAGGAAACTGCAGGTGCACTTGTTCGATATCGTCGATTGAATGCTCGACGCAAAAGGCGCCTTGCTTTCCTGACGAATCAGCCGGTAAGCCGTCCATCCCTGTAAGCCGTTTGAGCAGACCATGATCCAGCAACGATTGGTCTTTCCAACGACCTGGATCAAGGTCGAGATACATCATCAACTTGCCAAACTCGAACAAGCCAAGCGAAGCGAAGCGATGAACCTTCCAGTCAGGTTTGACCTTCAGCACCGTTTCAACAATGCGTTCGAAATACTCCTCGGGCGTGCTGTCGTCGGTAATCCGCGGTAGTGCAATACCAAAATCGACGCGAAGCTTTTCTCGCAATGACAGGTTGGTAAGAATGTCTTCGCCAGTAGGATGTACGCGGTATTCGAATGTCGCGGTTTGAGGGTTGAGCTTGCCTTTCTCCAGGTTCACTGGCACCAACATCAGGGGCGCCAGACGGGTGCTGTCTTTCCCCGCGACTGATTCATCCCACTCCAGAAACCCGAGCGCAAGATAAAGGATGTTCGCCCCTGTCTCCTCGAGGGCTGATCGCGACTGGGTATACAAAACCTGTAACCGCGACTCCATCTCTGCGGGGTAATAAAGTGTCTGAATCGCATCGTCAGAGTGCTTGGCGGGCTGCCCGCTTTCAGGGGGGCGTGGCAGCTCGTAGCTGGTCGCCATGCCCAGAATCTGCGCCCAAACCTCAGCTGTCGGCTGTTTTTTCAACTCGACGACTGCACCAGTCTTCTCGTCCACCTTTAAAAAACCATGTGTAAGAAGTTGCCTTTCCGTTGGTTCGGGTACAGCAGCAAATCGCATAGCTTTTTCATCTGCCAGAGACTCAAATAGGTGATCTGGCAGTTCATCTATGATTCGTACGAACCGCTTGGAGCGTGCATGCGAAAAATTCAGCAGCCTGTTGCGGGCGCTGAGGTCAAGTAGTCTGCTTCTCAGTTTCTCCAGGCTATCCGGTATCACGCTTGGGGGGGTATCAAGGTC
The DNA here is from genome assembly GCF_000282295.1 of Pseudomonas sp. GM33. Taxonomy (NCBI): domain Bacteria; kingdom Pseudomonadati; phylum Pseudomonadota; class Gammaproteobacteria; order Pseudomonadales; family Pseudomonadaceae; genus Pseudomonas; species Pseudomonas sp. GM33. Next base: position 70,147 of record NZ_AKJO01000182.1, on the reverse strand, counting down.
ATCCCAATCGGTAGGCGGCTCAGGATCAACGGACTTCGAGTATTTTTTGGCCTCTGTATCGAATCGATAAACCGATCCACCGCGACCAGCCCCTTTATTGAGCACCCCCTTGTTAATGAGCTCATCGCGAAGGCTCCAGTACTCTTCCTCAGAGATGGAAAAATTCTGAAGCTCAGCTCGACGGTCAATCCTGTCACGGAGTGTTTTGTTGCCGACGGCCGTCCCGTCTGCCGGGACCCATTCCAGTATCCATTTCTGAACTAGTTCATATCGCTGGATAGCCAATGATTCAGGGCCTGAGTTCACGTCAATCACCGCTATTTTTTTGGCTACTGCCTATTGGATTTTTCTGGGCACGATGAACCGATGCTCAGCTTGAGCGGGCCGCGATTACAAAAGAGGCTTTAAGGGTCACTGCCGATAGTTCGGAGCGCAAGATGCCATCCCTGGAAAACAGCGGTCTGCCTGAAATTTGATGGATGTCACAATATCCAGCACGTAGAGCAAGGTAAAGGCAAAGTGCCTTAACGCAGCACAATCCCCTGCTTTCTCGACGATTGGTTGTTAGCCCGACCCTACGCTTGTTGAGAATAGTGGTGCCAGGCTTTTTAGTTGAGCACCTGCAACAGACTCACGCGAAATCACCAAAGCCCTTGTCGTAATGTGCGAATTTGAGGCAGAGGTTTGGCCGAATCAACGCCAGACTCGCTAACTACATGACCACAACCAGAGCAGCTTTGATCCGCACCGGGGTCCGGGGGTCGTTGCAGGCTCCCCCCCATCATACTGACTGAGAGGTAATCTTCGCCCTGCAAGCGTTAGGCATAAAAAAGCCCCGCCTTAACATTGCCTGACGGGGCTTACTTTTTTCCTGCTGCTGCCACCCTGCTGTCACAGAAAAACTGAACTGTCAGGACTTTGGCTGGAGAGACCCGGAATATATGGTGTCCCAGGGCAGGTTCGAACTGCCAACCTTCCCCTTAGGAGGGAGGTGCTGTCATCACTCGCTTCACAACCGAACGTGTCACATATAGGCAATGCTGAAAGGGCTCCCCCGGCTAGCCTGCAAGCGCTGGAAATAATGGCATCGCCATTAATCTCTCTGAATATCATAAATTAATCATTTACCGTGTCATATTGTGACGCTAACCTCTGCTCACAACTTACTGATCGAGAGCAGAAGCGATGAGCACCTACTGGCGTAACCAGTTCGAAAGAAACTTCATCCCAACCGAAAAAAAACTCGCCTTGGACGATATCCTCCAAGAGGCTCAGGACGCCTATTTGGGCTGGATGGGAGCTTCACTGACCATGTTTCATGACCGGTCTGATGAAGGCCAGTCTGATAACGGCGAAGTTGATGAGGCCAAACTGAAGAGCCTCGATCAGTTTTACCTTGGTGAAGGTCGAGTGCGTAGCGCCGCCAATGATTGCTACGACTACGCGATCAATGGGCGACTCAAGCTGGCCAGGGATGGGATAGAGCAAACCAAGATGAACGACGCCTGGAACTGCTTGGCCCTTTTAGTGCTATCTGCACGACCAGGAATCGAGGTGTTTTCGCCACGAATCCGAGGCCGCGAAATGCTTTTACCGACAGGACTCGAACACGTCCTTTTCCATGCGTTGGTAAGAGCCCGCCTAGACTTGGATACCCATCCGAAATTTGAAGATGAAGAGGCGGTACCGATGTTCTTGTCCGGAGAGGACAACAGCGGCTACCTGACGCTGAAAGACATCGCGCTACTGGGTCAGATGTCGGAACGCGCCGTGCGCAATGCCGCCCAGCCCACGGCGGCGGATCGGCTCTACACCCGTAAGGAACAGAACCAGACGGTGGTCGACTCTGAAGAGGCATTGCGCTGGCTGAAAGGTCGTCGGGGGTTTGTTGTCACCCGTGCGGATTAACGCTCACTTACCTAACCCAATCGCCATCGCCAAAGGACATCACCATGAGCCTCGAACAGTTCAGCCGCCTGCTTTCAACCTCCACCCATAATTTTGCCACGCTGCCCGCCGAACTCTTGCTCACCTCAGAAGGCAATCTGCAGACCTTTTATGCTCCGTTTGATCACGTCAATGCTGGCGCTCGAGTCGTGTTGTGCGGCATCACGCCGGGCTTGCAGCAGGCCAGCCGTGCCCTGGATGAAGCTCGTCAGCAACTGCAGGCAGGCGCCTCCATCGAACAGGCCAAACAAGCCGCCAAGGAAACGGCCAGTTTCGCCGGCGCGATGCGTAACAACCTGATCGCCCTGCTGGATCACATCGGGCTGCAGACGTTGCTAGACATTGATAGCTGTGCACGCCTGTTTAGTACACACCGGCACCTGGTGCACTACACCTCGGCGCTGCGTTACCCGGTGTTGGTAGACGGCCAGAATTACAGCGGCAGCCCGGCCATGCTCAGTCGTCCCAGTTTGCGTCACCAAGTGGAAACGCACTTGGCGGAAGAAGTCCGGACACTTGGCCCCCAGTGTCTCTATATCCCGCTCGGGCCCAAGGTCACTGAGGTGTTTCAGCACTTGCAAGCGCGAGGCCTTTTGAAAGCCGAACAGATTTTGGATGGCCTGCCGCATCCCTCGGGCGCCAATGCGGAGCGGATTAGCTACTTCCTTGGCAGCAAAACGCGGGAAAAGCTGTCGAGCAAAACCAACCCTACCGTACTGGACGCCGCCAAAACCCGGCTTCTGGCCAAATTGGCCACGCTGCAGAGTGAGAGTCGTATGGGCTAAAGATTACGAGGACGCTCGCCGTTATTCGGGCTGTCCTGTCAGGTTGTTGTGGTCACCGCCTGGGGTGGGGCGGAAGTACCCCCTCTCTCTCGTTGCTGGGCTTGCCCAGCTTACTGCTCAGCAGTCAGGCGGCCCTGGTATTCAGAGCCGCTTTTTTTTGCGCGGGTATGACACGTTGCGGGTATCTGCGACAGCGTTAATCACGGCAAGGTCCATACTCAGTGGTCTTCGGATAGCTCTTCCGGAGAAGCATAAGAAAAACGATCGCCGGGCCGACGTAGGGCACAATCAGTAAAAAGAGGAATCTTTTACGCAAATATGCGTCGTTCACACGCTGAATCATTGGGCCGAAGATGTAGAACATCAGCATAAAACACACGACGTTTAACAGCAGACCGCCGCCATTAACGGCCAACGGCTTAAGCACCTTATCAAGCACATACAACACCCCCCAATTGAAGATGAAGTACGGCCAAAATTCTTTACGTGTCATACGTTCGTTCATGCGCCCTACGCGTATCATATAGTTGCAGTAGCCTTTAATTGGGTTCATCAATTTGAACTCCTTTCAATTTTTCTTATCACCCAATGATCGGTTGCCTGGGCGTTTAGAGAAGGTGTACCTAGCTCGCTCGATGCCGATCTCAGACTTGGCATTTCCCGGCGGGTGAGTTCCCGCATCGTCCAAGTCATTACATCAGCGGCCTGCTGCACCAGCCATGCTCTGCAGAATCGTTATGCGCTGACGATCATCAATCCCTTGCAAGGCATTGAGCCTGGCAGCAATTAGCTCAGCCTCAACAAACGAGCTGATGGTTGGATGGTGGAGAGAAACGGGGGCAAAGAAGCCCTGACCGATTGCGACCAAGATCGGAGTATCGAAGTGCTTCACTGCGACATGTGCGACGGCGCCGAGGCGGGTCAGTTGCCTGTCGAGCTTGAGCACCAGATCGCTGGAAATGTTGTGAGGTTGAATAAACATACAGGCTCTCCTAATGATGAGGGGGCTGCAGCTTTAGGGCGATTGGGGTGTGTCACCAGCTCCATCCTGGAAATAACGGAAGCAACTGATTTCCGGCGTAGCTTCCGAGTACAGCCGTGTTGAAAAACACCACTTCGCGCTCCCAGGCAGGCAGGGCTTTGAGCGCGCCGGCATAAGAAAATAGTGCAGCGCCGATCAGCAACACGAACGACACCACTTGGGCACTGAGCAGCAAATCGAGCGGGTTGCTATCGACCTTGGCCATTGGGAGCCAAGCGCCACCCGCAGTTAGGGCAAATACAAAAAAGCAGGCTGCGACTACAACAAAACGCCACCGCGTCAACGACAGACCGAAAATACGAATTTTCTGATTCACAGAACACCTCCAAGGCGAAGTGACAGGGGAGGTGGCATCGTGTTGCTGGTTTAGCTGTGTCACCAGCCTATTTTTCCACCTCGATCAATGGAGCGCACTCATCGCAGATCAACTCATACGGTCGCATCGTGAAAGATCGTAGTAGTTGCGGGCGACTCCACCCCGGATACATGAACGGTGAATCCCCATTCTCGGGATCGGCTCGGTATGGCCGAAACTCCCTTGATCGTTAGCGTGTCACGATCCTTGGCATGCCACTTTCGTACGGACATTGGGGAGATATGAGCCCGTAAGCGTTCATGTATTTCCTGTTGGTTCAGTGTTGCACGTACCCCCGCTATGTCAGGCTCGCAGGCTCACCTGTACATAGCGGGGGCTCTCGCTTTCAACTATTTCGCGCACAGAATCACTTGCATATCTCCCGCGCATTTTTGCAAACGCAGATGGCGCGATGCGTCGTGCATCGTTATTGTGAGTTCGTTGACCGCCAACTGACGAGCATCAGTTCATGGCACCGCCCATGTAAAAACCGAGACGCCCACAGCCATTCTGTGCGGCATGGCTACCTCATCAGCTGTGATAAATGGATGGGGTCAGGTATGTGGACTGACAAACCCGCAACGAGCTGACCGCTCGATAATTAGGTCAAATGGCGAGATCAGTCCGAGCCAGCAGATAGTGCAAACAGGGGCGAACAGGCGAATAGCCGCTGAGACCGACACGTCGGCCAGGTGTTCTTACAGATCTGTAGTACATGCGCACGCACTGTGCGTTTTTGACACCCTATTCGGTTGAAAGCTTCTGGCCGCTCAATAAGCTCCTCCTGTAAATACACAGGAGAGCGCTATGAGCCAATCCAGCTTTGACCCCATTGCCGAATCCGCTCGGTTACGCAAAATTACCGCTGCACGACGCAAAACCAAATATCGCCACTCTCGACTCGACCGCTATGCCGGTGAGCTCATACAGCTGCGCAAAGCTGGGGCAACCATTGCCGAATTACAGCGTTGGTTGCGAGAGCGTCGCGTGGTTGTCGTCCATGCGACTGTAGCCCGGTGGATGAAGCGTCAAGTGGCTGGGGGTGCGAGCAATGGGCAAATTTGCTAGCCCTGTCAGGCAGGCCGTTGCCGTTGTGAAGAGACTTCAGGGCCGAGATGGCATACTTAAATCCATTGGTACAGTCAGAAACTACCAAGCCGCCTTAGCTAGAGTCGCTGAATGGATGAAAGCTGAGCGGCTTCCCGTAGGATTGCAAAGCCTCACTAGCCAACAAGCTCTTCATTATCTGGAGATGCGGTCTCAGTCGGTTGGGCAAAGCGCGCTGAACTTGGAGCGCCAAGCCATCCAGGCCATGTTCCAGCATCTCACCCATGAGCTAGCGGTCGGACATACCCTACCCGTTGTAAAGTCTGAGCTGGATCAAGCTCTGAAGTCGCGCGCCTACAAGTGCGAGCAGGTTGCATTGGTCGCATTAGCTCAGCAGCAACGTAATGCCATAGCGACGGAAATTGCTTATGCAGCAGGTCTACGCGCGCACGAACTCTTAACTCTGCGTAGGGCCGATGAGCGTATCGCTGATCCCCGGCCGGCACGTATAGAAAAATTCCAAGGGCGAACGGGACTGCTCTACACAGTTCAGGGCAAAGGAGGCCTCGTTCGCCAGGTAATCATCTCGTTGGCGCTGGCCGAGCGCCTTGAAAGCCTGAGCCTCGATACACCCCGGCGGGTGACCGATCGGGGTGTCCATTATCAGCAGTATTACGACATAGCCGGTGGGCATCGTTGGTCCTCCAGCTATAGCGCGGCCTCGACTCGTGCGCTGGGTTGGTCTGCAGGTGCGCATGGGCTTCGTCACAGCTATGCGCAGCAGCGCATGGCTGAACTTCAGCTCGCGGGTTTGGAGCGGGTTATCGCACTAGAAACGGTGTCACAGGAGCTCGGTCATTTCCGTCCAGACATTACCGAGGTGTATCTACGATGAATAAAAACATCCGGAATTTCTATGTTTTGATAGCTGAGCTGACCACTCCCTCTGTGATCATCGCTTTGCTGTTACTCGGTGTGATTGCCATTTTCCCATCCCTCAAGATGCAACTCCAAATCATGCGTCTAGATGTGTGGGTAGACCAGCACTGGGAAAAGAGGGCGTATGGTTGGGATATTTTGTGGCATGCAATGCCTCTCATGCTCCTGATCGTCACGATCTCCATCTTGATCGGTGCATCAATAGGTATCGTCATTTACGAAGCGCGCGCTGGTAGGGATTACCGAAATCGATTGGAGCAAGCGAAGCAACGTTACTTGAATGCTGAAAAAATCGGTATTGAGCGTGCGAGGCAACAATTGTATGACGAGTTTGCCAGCATCAACGCACGTGAAAAGGAGTGTAACCAGCTAGTAAATGATGCGATGTGGCGGGCAGAGGTAGCAGAACGGCAGGCGCAAGCCGCTGAGTGGCTGCTGGCTCGTAACAAGGAGGAGTTGGCAAAACTAGAAGCTAGGAAATCAAATGCTCAAGGAGCGGCAGAGCGGCACAAGCGACGTAATCGTCAACCCCCCAAAATTGACGATTACAGCGATTACGGCGGCGATCCAACCCCTAGAAGATGAATGGCTGTCGCCTCATGTCGGCAGTAGCTGACGTGAGGCGGGGGCAGTAAACCCTTCACTAAATAAAAAAGCAGGCATAGAAAGGAGCTGCACCTTAGGCCCAGTCATATCAATGCGCCATAGGCTACGAATGAATCCTTTGAGCACTAGATGTTCGGCAAAAACTTGTCAGGTGGCCGCTCATCATTCGTGCCCACACCACACATTGATGCCCACCATTTCTGGTGGGCATCAATGTGTTTTTAAGGGCACGAATAGTGATTTGGACGGTTTGTTTTTACGGCATAGACCAATAGGTGGTCATCTCCCTGCCAAAACCCTCGCGGCTGGCAATAACCCCCAGCTTTTCACGAGCACTCCGTGTTTGCTTTGTGGTGTACCCATTCTCTGCCATCAATTTTTTAGCCTCCTTACCGGTGATCGGACCATCCCTGAGAATTCGGCACAACGCTCCGCTTGGGTTGTCATCTGATACAGCATCACCATCCGAGCACTCAATCTCGGCCAAAATGTCACCAGCACTACCCTCGACTGATTCTCCCCACATGACACGTGTGGTTTCGATATCGTTTATCACTGTGCAAGTCTCAATGATGTATCTGACCCCGCCCTGGTCATCACTGATATTGGATTTGGCACGAGCCAGAACCCGGATGTCGGAATTTGCGGATTTGGCTGCAACAAGGACGGTCCGGGCAAGCGCGCTAAACGCCTGACTACCTATCACGCGGTCAGCAGGAGACGATGCGCCGCTACCTTTACTGAAATGGGAAATTCCAAGTACGGCGCAGTTATGGGCTTCTGCAAAATCCACAACCACTTGCAATGAACGACGAACATCGTTCGCCTTGTTCATGTCCCCACGTACCAGGCCAACCATGGGATCTAGCAAAAGCAGGGATACCCCTCCAATACGCGCTGAAGCTTCGCGAAGTAGATCAAAGTTGGTTGCGGGATCAAATGTATCTCGCTCGCCAAGGGCGCTGATACGACCATTAATGAAATGTACGCGTGTCAAATCTGCATCTGCAGCTATTAGACGAGGGACAAGGGTATCTGCGTGATCGTCCTCGCTACTCCAGATCAATGCATTACCGCACTCGTTACAACGGCTTCCATCTGGCCAATATTCACCCCTCGTCAAGCAGCTGATTAGCCCAATGGCCAGGGTTGTTTTGCCTGATCCGCCGGCCCCGGCCAAAACAGTAAGTTTTCCTTTCGCTAGCCATTGAGGCCACAGCCAACTGATGGACCTCGGCGTGATGGATGCAGCAGATGCGAGTTCCGCACTCCAGAGCTGGGGAGTGGGTTTTCCATCAATGGCAGGATGGATATCACCCAGTCTCAAGATAGAGGTCATACTGGCACCTCGCCTGCCAGTAACAGTGCAAGATCCGCAGCGCGATAATAGTTGCGGCGACCGATTCTGACGCGTGTGGCGTTGATCGTGTCAGCGAATTGGCCGGGCTGAGTAAGGCTCCACCGCAAGCCCTGTTCGCTGCGGTGGAGCATTTCCGCAAGGTGTACCGTAGTAAGGAGGGGACCGAAGCGATCGATGAGATCACGCTCGAATTTTTCTACAGATTCTGACCGTTCTGGTTTTTGTGACTGTTTGAACTGTTTCATAGTGAAATCCTCCAGTGATTTTACTAACAGTCCTTACGTACCCCCCAAAAAACGGCCTTTTTCTGGCGCTGACGCAAAAAAACTTCGTAAGACGACCTTGTACATGTACAAACTTTCTTAAACTCGACTTTTCTCCAAGCAATCCAAGCGTTCTACCAAGTCTTCTGCTCGAAGATGGGTGTAGCGCTTGAGCATCTGCATCGACTTATGGCCGCTGATCGCAGAAACCTCTTGGTCCGACAGCCCCGCTTCAACTAGCCGACTTACAGCTTCGTGCCGCAGGTCATGAAAACGGAAGTCCCGCATTTTCAATTTCGTTTTCAGGGTTCCCCAAACCTTAGTAAATGCATATGGGCGACGCTTTTTGTCTCGACCAGGCTCGCCGAAGAAGACCAAATCACAATCGATGGGTCGAACGGGGTTGTTCATCGCAGACTTAATAGCTTCTGTGGCGAATCGGTTCAGGGGCACGGTTCGAGCCGAGTCGTTTTTCGTATCTCTGAGCCTCAAGACTCGCTTTTCTAAGTCAACTTGGTGTCGCCGTAAGGTCGAAATCTCAGAAGCCCTCATGCCGGTTTCCAGAGCGATACGCACAATCCATCCCAACATTGGATTGCTGTGAGCGTTCACAGCATTGATCAGTCGGAGCTCTTCATCAGATGTCAGCCTTCGAGCTCGACCTTCACCAGGGCTTGGCTTACGAATGTTGAGTACGGGGTTGAATGTAAGGCCCACTCCCCACTCTTGGATTGCGACAGTGAAAAGATGACTGAGCAGCGCTAGCTCTAGGCGGACGGTGTTGTTGCTGATGTTTCCCTTATGGCTGGATTCGCTCAGGCGCTTATCACGAAACCCGGCGATGATTTCAGCTGATAGCGCTGCGAGGGAATATTTTCCTAGGTGCTCAACCAGCTTTTTAGCTTTGGAGGCTTCGCCACGCTGAGTGGTAGGTTTTTTGGTGGGAGTGACGTCGCTCAGATAACGCTTCAGGGCAGATTCAAGCGTCATCCGTTCTGAACCACTGCGCTGGATGTAAACGCCTCTGACCATTTCGTCTTCGGTGCGTCTTGCCCAGTCTTCAGCGTCGCGTTTTGTGCGGAAAGTCTTAGAAGCAGTCGGCCAGCCATTTTTACGAATGACCGCTTTCCATGTCCTTGAAGGGGTTTTTACGAGGGTTGCCATACGTTCTCCGAGGGAAGATCGGTACGGACTGTACCGAAACTGTACCTCGGGAACATCTGATTGGGGCGTCAAAACCTGCAGCTGAGCTGCAGGCCTTGATTCATATGGTGGGCCCACACGGACTTGAACCGTGGACCAAAGGATTATGAGTCCTCTGCTCTAACCAACTGAGCTATAGGCCCTCAGTAGGTCGCGGATTATAGCGACGGTTTCGCGGCTGTGCTATCCGAAAAAGCCATTACGGTTGTACGAAGAAATGTCGCGGCGAATTCTTCGGCGGGCAAAGGCAGGCTGACGATGTAGCCCTGGATCTGTTCGCAACCCTCGGCGGCGAGGAATTGCTGTTGCGCCTGGGTCTCGACGCCTTCGGCAATCACGGTGAATTGCATGCTGCGTCCGAGGGCGATGATGGCGCGTACGATCGCCGCATCGTGGGGATCGTCCGGCAGGCCGCGGACGAAGGACTGGTCGATCTTGAGGATGTCCAGCGGCAGGCGCTTGAGGTAGCTCAGGGACGAGTAGCCGGTGCCGAAGTCATCGATGGCCAGTTGCACGCCCAGATGTTTGAGTTGATGCAGCACCGCCAGCGCTTCTTCGGCCTGGCTCATGATGAAGTTTTCGGTGATTTCCAGTTGCAGGAATCCGGGGTTGAGGCCGTTGTCCTTGAGTAACTGTTCGATGCGGCCCAGCAGGTTGGGCTGGCGCAATTGGGCGCCGGCAAGGTTGACCGACAGCGGGCCGGGGCTTTCGTACAGGCGGTGCCATTCGGCCATCTGCCGGCAGGCGGTTTCCAGGACCCAGTCACCGATTTGCAGGATCATGCCGTTTTCTTCAGCCAGCGGGATGAAGTGTTCTCGCGGCACGTCGCCAAAGGTCGGGTGGCGCCAGCGGATCAGGGCTTCGGCGCCGACCAGGCTGTAGTCGTCGAGGCTGATTTTCGGTTGGTAGCACAGGTGCAATTCGTTGCGCTCGATGGCGCGGCGCAGTTCATGTTCCAGCGCCACGCGTTCGCTGGCCTGGGCGGTGAGGTCGCGGGTGTAGCTTTCGACGCGGTTGCGGCCCTTGGCTTTGGAGCGGTACATCGCCGCGTCGGCGTTCTTGATCAGCGTGGCAACGTCGCAGCCATCCTTGGGATAGAGGCTGGTGCCGATGCTGGAGCTGATGAAAAACTCGTGTTCGCCGGCCTGGAACGGCGCGGCGAAACAATTGAGCAATTTGGTGGCGATGTTGTCGGCATCACTGGATTGTTGCAGGCCCGGCAGCAGGATAATGAACTCGTCACCACCCAGGCGTGCCACGGTGTCGATGTCACGCAACTGCTCCTTGAGACGTACGGCAATGCCCTTGAGCAGCAGGTCGCCCACCGGGTGGCCGAGGCTGTCGTTGATGTGCTTGAAGCGGTCAAGGTCGAGGAACAGCACGGCGCCCTGGCCGCCGTTTTCCTGCTGGTTGTTGAGTGCCGTCAGCAAGCGGCTTTCGAACAGCGTGCGGTTCGGCAGGCCGGTCAGCGGGTCGTGGTGCGCCTGGTAGTCGAGCTTGGCCTGGGCATGCTTGAGGCTGGAGATGTCGGCAAATACCGCGACAAAGTGGGTGATGAACTTGTCACGGTTGCGCACGGCGCTGATGGTCAGCCAGCTCGGGTACAGCTCGCCATTTTTGCGCCGATTGGAAATCTCGCCCTGCCAATGACCTTCGGCAGTCAATTGATGCCACATGGCCGCGTAGAACGCGCTGTCATGCAAGCCCGAAGCGAGCAGCCGTGGCGTGTGGCCCAGCGCTTCGCTTTCGCTGTAACCGGTGATTTCGGTGAAGGCACGGTTGACCGCACTGATGTGCTGTTGGGTATCGGTGATCAATACGCCTTCGGCGGTGCTTTCGAACACGGTCGCGGCTTGTTGCAGTTTTTCCTGCATCAGGTGCCGCTCGGTGATGTCCCGGGCGATGGTCAGCATGCAGTCGTCATCGCCGATCGGCAGCGGACGGCTGGACACTTCACAGAGGCGGATCTGCCCGTCGCTGCGGCGGATATGGCAACTGAAGTCGCGGACAAAACCGTCCCGATGCAGCAGGTCGAGCATTTGTTTGCGTTCATTGAGATTGACCCAGATCCCCAGATCCAGCACCGAACGATCCACCGACATGGCGCTGTTGAAGCCGGTGATGCGACTGAAACCCTCGTTGACCTCCATCAGCAAGCCGTCACTTTGCCGCGACAGCAGCAGGCCGTCGGGGGACGCATGGAAGGCCTTGGCGAACTTCTCTTCGGACGTTTGCAGTTGTTGCTGGGTTTCCTTGAGCTGGGTGATGTCCCGCACCACGACCACCAGCGCCGGTGTCATGTCGAGGTCGAACGGTTCGGCGGAGATCAGCCCGGTGAACACCTGGCCGTTGCTGCGACGAAAGGGCATTTCCAGGTTGCGGATGCTGCCGGCCTGCAAGCGTTGCAACAGACCCGGACCAACGCCGGGAATCCCCCAGATGTTCAGGTCGGTGGCGGTCAGTCCAATGACGTCCTCGGCCTTGAGGCCGATCTGTTCTTCGAACGCTTCGTTGACCTCCAGCAGGCAACCGTCGCTCAGGCGGGCGATCACCAGAATGTCAGGGCATTGCTGGAACACGGAAGCGAATTTCTGTTCCGACAGGCGCAGCGCTTCTTCGGTGCGCTTGGCGTCGGTGATGTCGATCATCAATCCGCGCATCACCGGCTCATGCCCATGCTCGATCAGGCTGACGATGTCGCGCACCCACAGGCAGCGCCCGTCGGCGGTGATCACCCTGTAATCGAGGCGGTGATCGCGCCCGGCCAGCACTTCGTGATCGCAGAAAGTCTGGGCACGAATCAGGTCGGCGGGGTGAATGATGTTGCGCCAGAAACCCGGAATCAGCCAATGGGAGAGGGGATAGCCAAGAAGATCTTCGGCGTGGGGCGATACATAGCTGTAGGTGTAGTCGGTGACCCTTGCCTCCCAGGCGATGGCCGACAGGCTCTCTACCAGGCCGCGATAGTGGTACTCGCTGCTGCGCAGTTCCTGTTCAAGATCGACCCGGCGGGCGATTTCCGAACTCAAGCGGCGGTTGATGCGGATAACCGCCGCCAGCACCAGGGTCAACAGCAGCAATCCGGGCAGGCCATACACCAGCAGGTCATTCCAGAAAGTTCGATGATCAATGACGTTACCGACCCAATGCTCCTGAATGGCGCTGATTTCGGCGGGGCTCATGTCCGCCAGGACTTTGTCGAGAATGCCGACGAGAATTGCGTTGTTGCGGGGTACGGCCATGGCCAGTTGATAGCGATAGGGGGTTTCACCGCTGACATACAGCCCATCGAGCTTGAGTTGGCGCAGGCTCCAGACGCTGGACGCCAGATCGCCCACCACCGCATCCACTGCACCTGTGGCCAGCGCCTGTAACGCCGAGCTGACGTTCGGCATCGCCACCAGGTTCAGGTCGGGATTGTGGGTGCGCAGCAGTTCGTGGGGGGCATAGTTTTCCACCACGGCGATTTTCAGGCCATACAGGTCTTGCAGGTTGTGTGGCTGGGCGCCCCTGACATGGGCCAGGATGACGATCGGAAAATCCAGATAGGGGCGGGTGAACGACAGGTATTTCTGGCGTTCCGGGGTCGACATGATGCCCGGAAGCAGGTCGATTTTGCCCTTTTTGGCTTGTTCCAGGACGGCGGTCCAGCTCACCGGCTCAATGGGCGTGAGCCGGGTTTTCAGCCTTTGGCGAATAACCTCGATGTAATCCGCGGCAAGGCCCTGGTAACGGCCCTCATCGTCGCGAAACTCGAAGGGCGGCCACGATGCATCGACACCCAGGCGCAAGTCCGGGTGAGCCGCCAGCCAGCTACGTTCATCCTCAGTTAGAGTCAGCGCGCCAGCCGTTGCGGTCCAGGTCATCAGCGACAGCAAAAAAAGCACGGTCGGCAGTCTGGGCATAACGGTCTCGTTATGGCTCTGGGGAATGTTTCGAGTGTAGACGGGCTACAGGGCGGAGGGGAGGTGTGGAGATATTAATCTGCCATAAAACAAAACCCCCGGCCTGGGCCGGGGGTTTTGTGATTACTCGTCGAGGAAGGAGCGCAGATGCTCGCTTCTCGTCGGGTGGCGCAGCTTGCGCAGCGCCTTGGCTTCGATCTGACGAATCCGCTCACGGGTCACGTCAAACTGCTTACCAACCTCTTCGAGGGTGTGGTCGGTATTCATGTCGATACCGAAGCGCATGCGCAGTACCTTGGCTTCACGGGCAGTGAGGCCGGACAGCACTTCGCGAGTCGCTTCTTTCAGGCTCTCAACGGTTGCAACATCGATTGGCGACTGCATGGTCGAGTCTTCGATGAAGTCACCCAGATGGGAGTCTTCGTCATCACCGATCGGCGTTTCCATGGAGATCGGCTCTTTAGCGATCTTCAATACCTTGCGGATCTTGTCCTCAGGCATTTCCATGCGTTCGCCCAGCTCTTCCGGGGTCGGTTCGCGACCCATTTCCTGCAACATCTGCCGGGAAATGCGGTTGAGCTTGTTGATCGTCTCGATCATGTGCACCGGAATACGGATGGTGCGGGCCTGGTCGGCGATCGAGCGAGTGATCGCCTGACGGATCCACCAGGTGGCATAAGTCGAGAACTTGTAGCCGCGGCGGTATTCGAACTTGTCTACCGCTTTCATCAAGCCGATGTTGCCTTCCTGGATCAGATCGAGGAATTGCAGGCCACGGTTGGTGTACTTCTTGGCGATCGAGATCACCAGGCGCAAGTTGGCTTCAACCATCTCTTTCTTCGCGCGGCGGGCCTTGGCCTCACCGATCGACATGCGACGGTTGATGTCCTTGATCTCGGCGATGGTCAAACCGGTTTCGGTTTCCAGCGCGGTCAGCTTCTGCTGGCAACGGACGATGTCCGGCTGCAGGCGACCAATGGCTTCAGCGTATTTGCTTTTGCCTTTGGCCAGGGCGTCACTCCAGCTTTCGTCGACTTCGTTGCCCGGGAACTGGCGCAGGAAGTCTGCACGCGGCATGCGCGCATCACGAACGCAGAGCTGCATGATTGCACGCTCTTGCTGACGCAGGCGATCCAGGGCACTGCGAACACGCTCGACCAGGGCTTCGAATTGCTTCGGTACCAGTTTGATCGGCATGAACAGGTCGGCCAGGGCCAGCAACTCGGCAATCGCTGCCTTGTTGTGACGACCGTGCTTTTTCAGCGCCTTGCGGGTGATTTCCATCTGATCGGCCACAGCGCCAAAACGCTGGGCGGCGATGATCGGATCCGGACCGCTTTCGGCTTCTTCCTCGTCATCCGAGGCTTCACCGTCTTCGTCGTCGGTGTCGTCATCCGCCTTGACGGCTTTCGCGTCAATCGGTGGCGGCACTTCTGCCGCAGGCGGCGCGATGCCGTCGTCCGGGTCGATATAACCGCTCAGGACGTCGGACAGGCGGCCACCTTCGGTGGTGACGCGGGTGTACTCGGAGAGAATATGATCAACCGTGCCAGGGAAGTGCGCGATGGCGCTCATCACCTCACGGATGCCCTCTTCAATACGCTTGGCGATTTCAATTTCGCCTTCACGCGTGAGGAGCTCCACCGTACCCATTTCGCGCATGTACATGCGCACCGGGTCGGTAGTGCGACCAATGTCGGTCTCGACCGCAGCCAACGCTGCAGCGGCCTCTTCGGCTGCGGCTTCGTCGGTATCGGCGTCGGCCAGCATAAGGGAATCCTTATCTGGCGCAACCTCGAATACGTTGATCCCCATGTCATTGATCATGCGGATGATGTCTTCCACCTGTTCCGGATCTGAAATATCCTCCGGCAGGTGGTCGTTGACCTCCGCGTAAGTCAGGTAGCCCTGCTCACGACCAAGTGTGATCAACTCTTTGATACGAGACTGCTGTTGCGCTTTTCCGGACATAACACCCTATCCACTGAAGGTCTTGGCGGGCAAAAAACAAGCCGAGGATTATACCTGAGCTATGACCTCACGCGCCAGTTGAGGTCGGGTTTGATGCGGAAACATTGCGACTTAAAAGGTCGCGCAGTTGGTTTTTCTCTTCGGTACTCAATTCACTTTGACGTGCTTTTCGAAGAAGTTGTTCCAGGTTTCGCTCGCGTTGGCGGGCTGACAAGCTAGTAATGGTGTCGAAAAACTGTTGTTCAAGGTTGTCTCCATCAATCAGCCATTCCTTTTCCGCCAGGGCCTTGAGCAAGCGGCCCTGCTCTGTGCCGTGCCAGCGGGCAATCAGCTGAATTGAGTTTAGCTTGGGATTCTTCTGCACGGCTTCGAGCAGCGCCACCAGCAATTGTGTGTTGGTGTGATCCTCGGCGGCGAAGTGCCCGGCGTCCTCGACTTTCTCGGCCAGTTGCGGGTGATGCAGCAGCGTGCGCAAGGCGGCGAGGGTCGGCGGTTCTACGGCGGCGGGCACTCGTGGCGCGCGGGGTTGGTCGCGATCACCGCCCCGTTTGCCATTCTTGTCCCACGGTTTCTTGTCCCATTTCTTGCCTCCTGCACCGGGTTTCTTTGGCGTCCATTCCTGCTGCGGCACATACATGTCCTGTGCCTGCGGCTGATGATAGTCGCTGTAATCGGGCATCGCGTCGTAATCGATGCCCGGATCGTAGGCCGGCGGTGCTTCCTGCGGGGCGCTTTGTGCCAGCTGGCTCACCGCTTCGCCGCTCAGGCCGGTGATTTCGCTCAGGCGCTGACGCATCAGGGTGCGCAGGTTGGCGCCCGGGACTTTGTCGATCAGCGGTGCGGCGAGGGTGGCCATGTGGGCCTTGCCTTCGAGCGAGCGCGGGTCGGCTTCTTCCGTCAATTGCTGGAAGAAGTAATCGGCCAGAGGTTGTGCGTGCTGGTTGATCCGTGCGCGGAAGGCGTCGGTGCCTTCGGAGCGGACCAGGGTGTCCGGATCCTCGCCCTCGGGCAGGAACAAAAAACGTGCACGACGACCGTCCTGCAAGCTCGAAAGTGTCGCCTCCAGTGCCCGCCAGGCCGCATTGCGACCGGCCTGATCGCCGTCGAAGCAGAACAGTACGCTGGGCACGACGCGAAACAGCCGCTTGAGGTGCTCTTCGCTGGTGGCGGTACCCAGGGTCGCGACGGCATTGCGCAGGCCTTGCTGGGCCAGGGCGATGACGTCCATGTAGCCCTCGACGACGATGATCTCGTCGAGGTTGCGGTTGGTCTTGCGCGCTTCGTACAGGCCGTAGAGTTCCTGGCCCTTATGGAATACCGGGGTTTCCGGGGAGTTCAGGTACTTCGGCTTGTCGTCGCCCAATACCCGGCCGCCAAAGGCGATGACACGCCCGCGGCTGTCGCGGATCGGGAACATCACTCGGTCGCGGAAGCGGTCGTAACGTTTGCCGCTTTCGGCGTTTTCGATCAGCAGGCCGGCATCGATCATGGCTTTTTGTTGCAGGGTATCGCTGCTCAAGTGCTTGAACAGGTTGTCCCAGCCAGGCGGTGCAAAGCCCAGGCCGAAGTCCCGGGCGATTTCGCCGGTCAGCCCGCGACCTTTCAGGTAGTCCACGGCGGCCTTGCGTGATGGATGGCTTTTCAAGGCCTGACGATAAAAGTCCGCGGCGGCGCTGAGCAGCGGATACAGCGGCGAATCGGTCGGCTGCCGCGGCTTGTGCGGGCGGCCGCTTTCTTCGCGGGGGATTTCCATGCCGGCGGCTTTGGCCAGTTCTTCGACTGCCTGGACGAAATCCAGGTTGTCGTGGTCCATGATGAAGCCGAGGGCGTTGCCGCCAGCGCCGCAGCCGAAGCAGTAATAGAACTGCTTGTCGGGGCTGACGCTGAACGAGGGCGTCTTTTCCTTGTGGAACGGGCAGCAGGCGGTGTGGTTCTTGCCGGCCTTTTTCAATTGCAGGCGCGAGCTGACCACATCGACGATGTCGGTGCGGTTCAGAAGGTCGTCAATGAAGCTCTGGGGAATTAGCCCGGCCATGGCGTTCTCGTCATCTGCGCTGAAAGGAGCCCGAAACGTACGGCGACCGAACGCGGGCATTGATTGAAACGCGCAAAGTGTGCGGCTCGACCAGTGTCGTCTGCGTAATCGCTGTCGGGAAGTGTATCTGCCGAAAATCCACTGACGTTAATGCCAATCAGTATTCGACTGTTTGAATGTGTTGCGCTGAATCCGCTGCGGCCAATCACGGGCCTCGGATAGCTCATCATTCGGCACGCAAGCAGGTGCCTTGGGCTGATCGTCGTGAGAGGAATCAGTGGGTGTGCTCGTCAGTAGCCTTGAAAGGCTCGTCAGAAAAGACGTGCACCGCTGGCAAAAAAGCCAGGTCTGACGCGGTGAAGCAGATTTGTCTCGGTCGCGTCTGCGGCTTCGACAGTGAAGCATCAAGCGTTTTACGCAAATGCCATAAGCCCGGCTGAGGGCCGGGCTTGGCAGAAGCTTGCTACGGTCGTCTGTGTATTAGTACAGACGAACGGCGCGGCGCTGTTCGCGCTGAACTTTCTTGGCGTGACGCTTAACAGCAGCAGCTGCTTTGCGCTTACGCTCAGAAGTTGGCTTCTCGTAAAATTCGCGGCTACGAACTTCAGCCAGTACACCGGCTTTTTCGCAGGAGCGCTTGAAACGACGCAGAGCTACGTCGAAGGGTTCGTTCTCTTTTACTTTGACGGCTGGCATCCAGAGCTACCTTCATTCATTACCGGGGTCAACATCCTCGCGGCAAAAGAGCACTTGAAGACGTCGGTTTTTAAGGGTTGCGGATGTTAACCCCTCATCGCTCGGAATGCAAAGCCTCTGATCGAAAACCGCTGGTCGGGGCATCCCGCGACGACTATTATGCGCGCCTTCGAATTCAGCCTAAACAAGGCGCAAACCCATGCTAGTACTGGGATTAGAAACCTCCTGCGACGAAACCGGCGTCGCATTATATGACAGTGAACGCGGGCTGTTGGCCGATGCGCTTTTCAGTCAGATCGACCTGCACCGCGCCTATGGTGGCGTGGTGCCGGAGCTGGCCTCGCGCGATCACGTCAAGCGCATGCTGCCCTTGATTCGTCAGGTGTTGGCCGAGGCCGACTGCGTGCCGACCGAGATCGACGCCATCGCCTATACCGCGGGTCCTGGCCTGGTCGGCGCCTTGCTGGTGGGGGCTTCCTGCGCCCAGGCGCTGGCCTTTGCCTGGGGCATTCCGGCCCTCGGCGTACACCACATGGAAGGCCACTTGCTGGCACCGATGCTGGAGTCGCAACCGCCGGAATTCCCGTTCGTCGCTTTGTTGGTCTCCGGTGGTCATACGCAGCTGGTTCAGGTCGACGGAATTGGTCAGTACAGGCTCCTGGGCGAGACCCTGGATGATGCGGCCGGCGAAGCTTTCGACAAGACGGCCAAGATGATGGGTCTCAATTATCCGGGCGGACCGGAGATCGCTCGCCTTGCAGAGCAGGGTGTTGCAGGGCGTTTCGTCTTCCCGCGTCCGATGTGCGACCGCCCGGGCCTGGATTTCAGCTTCAGTGGCCTGAAAACCTTTGCGTTGAATACCTGGCAACAATGCGTCAGTGCCGGGGACGACGGCGAGCAAGCCCAATGCGACATCGCACTGGCGTTCCAGCAGGCCGTGGTGGAGACTTTGACCATCAAGTGCAAGCGTGCCCTTAAAGCCGCCGGCATGAAGCGCCTGGTGATCGCCGGGGGCGTCAGTGCCAACAAGGCGTTACGCGTTTCTCTGGAGAAAATGCTCGGCGATATGAAGGGCGATGTGTTTTATGCCCGTCCGCAGTTCTGTACCGATAACGGTGCGATGATCGCCTTTGCCGGCTGCCAGCGCTTGCAGGCCGGTCAGCAGGAAAGCCTGGCGATCAGCGTGCAGGCACGCTGGCCGATGGAGCAGTTGTCGGCGTTGTGATGAGCGGCGTTCATGTCCGGCCGCTAGAAATGCCGTTCGCGCCCGGCAAACAGGTCGCGTAGATTGCCGCGATGGCGCCAGACGATCAGCCCGGTGAGCGTGCTCATGGGCAGCAGGGCCGCCGGTTCTTGCCAGGCCAGCAAAGGCAGGGTCAGCGGCGTGGCGATCAGGGCGGCCAGGGAGCTGGTGCGGGTCAGGTAGAACGTCAGGAGCCAGGCGCAGACCGCCAGGAGGGCGGCGGGCGGGTACAGGCCCAGCAGCATGCCGGCAGCGGTGGCGACACCCTTGCCGCCGCGAAAGCGGAAGTACAGCGGAAACAGGTGGCCGATGACGGCATAGACGCCGATCCAGGCTTGCTCCTGCTGCGAAAGGTCCGCAAGACGCGCTATCAGTACCGGCAGCAGGCCTTTGCAAAGGTCGCCGAGCAGGGTCAGGATGGCGAGTTTCTTGCCGGCCAGGCGCAACATGTTGGTGGCGCCGGCATTGCCCGAGCCACTCATTCGCGGATCGGGGTTACCGGTCAGGCGGCTGAGCAAAATGGCAAAGGACAGAGAGCCGAGCAGGTAGGCGAGGATCGCCAATAACCAAAACATGCTAACTATTCCGGGCGAGGAAGCCCTGATTCTAACGGCGCATTGCGCCCTTGTCGTGTAGCGGAGAGAAGTGCTTGGACAGAGTGTTTATCGAGGGCCTGGAAGTCGACACGGTGATTGGTGCCTACGACTGGGAGCGAGGCATCCGACAGTGCTTGCGTCTTGACCTGAGCTTCGCCTGGGACAATCGCCCGGCCGCAGCCGGTGATGACCTGACCCTGGCGCTCGACTACGCCAGTGTTTCTTCGCGCATCCAGGCGTTTGCCGAGCAGGCGCAATACCAACTGGTCGAGACCTTTGCCGAGCGTCTGGTTGAAGTGCTGATGAGCGAATTCAAGATCACCTGGGTGCGTCTGAAGTTGACCAAGCCCGGCGCGGTCCCGGCTGCCACCGGTGGTGTGGGCGTGGAGATCGAGCGCGGATGTCGCTGACTCAGGTGTACCTCGGGCTCGGTAGCAATATCGAGCGTGAAACCCATTTGCGGGCGGGGCTCGATGCATTGGTGGCGTTCCTTGTCGATATCCGCTGTTCGGCAGTGTTCGAAAGCCAGCCGGTGGGCATCAAGAGCGGTCCGTTCTTCAATTTCGTGGTGTCGGCGTATACCGATCTGCCACTGATGGAGCTTGATCGACGGCTGAAGTTCATTGAGGCGGATAACGGTCGTTACGCACCGGATCGCCGAGGTTTGCCGCTGGATATCGACGTGTTGTTGTTCGGAGACCTGGTGGGCAACTTCGATGGCCTGATCTTGCCGCGGGCAGAAATCCTGAAAAATGCTTTTGTTCTGTGGCCGTTGTCGTTGATCGCGCCAGATAGACTGCATCCAGGTGTAGGCAAAAGTTTTGCGACTTTGTGGGGCGAAGCTCAGATCGATCAGGTCTTGGCGCCGGTGGCATTCGAGTGGCGCGGCGAACAGCTGACCCCTTCGAATTTGTTGTAAGGCAAAAGATCGCAGCCTTCGGCAGCTCCTACAGAGGATTGATGTGCACCCTGTAGGAGCTGCCGAAGGCTGCGATCTTTTGATCTTGCCTAGACTTGTTCCTTGTAGGCCTTCAACGCCTTGAGCCGCTCACGCTTGATCGCCTCGCCCAGCTCCGGCCCCTTGAACCCCTTCTCCAGCAACGGCTGAACCGCAACGGTTCGCGCCGCAGTCGCCGCCCCGCGCAGATAATCCGCCTGTGGATAACTTCTCTCTTCCAGCCCCTCACGTCCGCGCGCATCCATCTCGCATGCCGCGATGAACTCCTCGAACCGTTGTGGCCGACGATAAACGTCGAAGCTTTGCAACAGTTCCAGCAATGTCGATGGCTTCAGCTCAAGGGCGCGATGCCCGTGGGTGTGGTACTCGCCCACCAGCATTGCCAGTTCCTGGCAGTCTCTCGGCGCCTTGAAGCGTTCGTTGACCGCTTTGATCAGCTTCAGGCCCTTGAACTCGTGGGCAATGTGCCGCGGCCACTCCTCCTCTGGCGTCAGGCCCTTGCCCAGATCGTGCAGCAGGCAGGCCCAGCGCACGGTCAGCGGCTGTTTGTACAGTGCTGCTTGCTGCAACACGCTCAGGGTATGGGCGCCAGTATCGATTTCCGGGTGGTGGGCCGGAGGCTGCGGGACGCCGAACAGTGCGTCGACCTCCGGCATCAGTACCTTGAGTGCGCCGCATGCGCGCAACACCTCGATAAACACCTGCGGCTGATCTTCCATCAGGGCGCGGGAGATTTCCTTCCAGCTGCGCTCGGGAGTCAGCGCTTCAAGCTCGCCTGACTCGCTGAGTTGACGCATCAGTTCCAGGGTTTCCGGGGCAACGGTAAAACCCAGTGCGGCATATCGTGCAGCAAAGCGGGCAACGCGCAGGACCCTGAGCGGATCCTCGGCAAACGCCGGGGAAACATGGCGCAGCAGGCGCGCTTCGAGATCTCGCTGGCCGTGGTAGGGGTCCGTCAGGTTCTGCTGATCGTCTTCGGCCATGGCGTTGATGGTGAGGTCGCGACGGATCAGGTCTTCTTCGAGGGTGACTTCAGGGCTGGCGTGAAACGTGAACCCGCCGTAACCGCGCCCGCTTTTGCGCTCGGTGCGGGCGAGGGCGTATTCCTCTCCGCTTTTTGGATGAAGGAACACCGGGAAATCCGCGCCCACCGGGCGAAAGCCCTTGGCGAGCATTTCTTCGGTGGTGGCGCCGACCACAACCCAGTCGATATCGGTGACCGGTATACCCAGCAGGCGATCACGTACCGCGCCGCCGACTTTATAAATACGCATAAAAAACCTCCGTTAGCTCGACAGGATAACCCTTGCATCGAGCTTTCGGAGGCGCAAAGCGGATCAAAGATGGATGACAGCCAGGTCCAGTCGACCGTAATCACCTTCACTGTGCTCGTTTCGGGGCGGCACATGGTGGGTTTTCATCACGGTGTCTCCTTGCAGGGTTTCCAGGTGAATGTCGAAACCCCAGAGGCGGTGCAGGTGTTTGAGTACTTCTTCGGTCGAATCGCCCAACGGTTTGCGGTCGTGTTGCTGGTGACGCAGGGTCAGGGAACGGTCGCCACGGCGGTCGATGCTATAGATCTGCACGTTAGGCTCGCGATTGCCCAGGTTGTACTGTGCCGCGAGGGTTTCACGGATGATGCGGTAGCCACCTTCGTCGTGAATGGCGGGCACCAGCAGGTCGTCCTTCTGGTCGTCATCGAGAATGCTGAACAGCTTGAGGTCGCGGATCACCTTGGGCGACAGGTACTGCAGGATGAAGCTCTCATCCTTGAAGCTGCTCATGGCGAACTTGATGGCTGCCAGCCAGTCGGTACCGGCGATGTCAGGGAACCAGCGGCGATCTTCTTCCGTGGGTTCTTCGCACATGCGACGGATGTCACGGTACATGGCAAATCCCAGGGCGTAAGGGTTGATGCCGCTGTAGTAGGGGCTGTCGAAGCCAGGCTGGAACACCACGCTGGTGTGGGACGTCAGGAACTCCATCATGAAGCCGTCGGTGACCAGGCCCTCGTCGTACAGATCGTTCATCAGGGTGTAGTGCCAGAAGGTGGCCCAACCTTCGTTCATCACCTGGGTCTGGCGCTGTGGATAAAAATACTGGGCGATCTTGCGCACGATGCGCACGATTTCCCGCTGCCAGGGTTCCAGCAGCGGCGCATGTTTTTCGATGAAGTACAGGATGTTTTCCTGAGGTTCGGCGGGGAAGCGCGCGTTGTCCTTGTCGCTGTACTTGTCCGCGCCTTTGGGAATGGTGCGCCACAGATCGTTGATCTGTTTCTGCAAATGCTCCTCCCGGTCCTTTTGCCGGCGGCGCTCTTCTTCCGCGGAAATCGGATAGGGGCGTTTGTAGCGGTCGACGCCATAGTTCATCAGTGCATGGCAGGAGTCGAGCAGGTCCTCGACTGCGTCGATGCCGTGGCGCTCCTCGCATTGCATGATGTACTGCTTGGCAAACACCAGGTAATCGATGATCGAGCTGGCATCGGTCCAGGTGCGGAACAGGTAATTGCCTTTGAAAAAGCTGTTGTGCCCGTAGCAGGCATGGGCCACCACCAGCGCCTGCATGCAGATGGTGTTTTCTTCCATCAGGTAGGCGATGCACGGGTCTGAGTTGATCACGATCTCGTACGCCAGCCCCATCTGGCCGCGAGTGTAGGATTTTTCAGTGCTGAGGAAGTGCTTGCCGTAGGACCAGTGGTGATAACCCAGAGGCATACCGACGGAGGCGTAGGCATCCATCATCTGCTCGGCGGTGATCACTTCGATCTGGTTCGGGTACGTATCGAGGGCGTAACCCGCCGCAATGCGACTGATTTCTCGGTCGTACGCCTGGATCAGCTCGAACGTCCATTCGGAGCCGGTGGAAATGGGTTGGCGCTTCTGCTCTTTGGCGGTCATGTCACTAACCTGCGCTGGAAGAGTTCACGGAAGACCGGATAGATATCCCCGGCCGAGACCAGTTGTTGCTGGGCAAACGTGTCGGAAAAGGCTTCGGCGATGCGCTCGTATTCGAACCAAAGGGCCTGGTGTTCGCGCGGGGTGATCTCAACGTAAGTGTAGTACTGCACGAATGGCATGATCTGGTTGATCAGGATGTCGCGGCAGATCGGGGAATCGTCGTTCCAGTTGTCACCATCGGAGGCCTGTGCGGCGTAAATGTTCCACTCGTTACTCGGGTAGCGCTCGGCCATGATCTCCTGCATCAGTTTCAGGGCGCTGGAGACAATGGTGCCGCCGGTTTCCCGGGAGTAGAAAAACTCTTCTTCATCCACTTCGCGGGCACTGGTGTGATGGCGGATGAACACGACGTCGATCTTGTCGTAGTTACGCTTGAGAAACAGGTACAGCAGGATAAAGAAGCGCTTGGCGATGTCCTTGGTCGCCTGGGTCATCGAGCCGGACACGTCCATCAGGCAGAACATTACGGCCTTGGAACTGGGGTTGGGCTGCTTGATGAGCAGGTTGTACTTGAGGTCGAACGTGTCGAGAAACGGCACACGGTGAATGCGCGCGCTGAGTTTTTCGATTTCAGCTTCGATTTCCTGAATATCGCCGAAGTTGTCCGGTTCTTCCTGCTTGAGTCGCAGAAGTTCTTCCTTGGCCTCGCGCAGTTTTGCCCGGCTGCTGCCGGACAGGGCGATGCGTCGGGCGTGGGCTGAGCGCAGGGTGCGGATGATGTTGATCCGCGACGGGTTGCCCTCGTTGCTGATCCCTGCCCGTACGGTCTTGAAGGTGTCGGTGCCGGTCAGGTTGCGTTTGACCAGGTTGGGCAGTTCCAGATCCTCGAACATGAATTCGAGGAACTCTTCCTGGGTGATCTGGAAGACGAATTCGTCCATCCCTTCACCGGAATTGCCGGCCTTGCCGGGACCTCGGCCGCCACCGCCTCCTGGTGGGCGGGCGATATGTTCGCCACTGGTGAACTCCTTGTTGCCCGGGTGCACGACCGTCTGCTTGCCACCGCGACCGTGGTGAAGCACCGGCTCGTCGATGTCGCGGCCGGGAATGCTGATTTGTTCGCCGTGTTCCATATCGGTAATGGAGCGCCGGCTGACCGCCTCTTCGACAGCCTTTTTAATGTGATCACGGTAGCGCCGCAGAAACCGCTGGCGGTTCACCGTGCTCTTGTTCTTGCCATTGAGACGTCGGTCGATCACATAGCTCATGACTGCTCCTTAGAAGCTGTCCTGAAAGGGGCGAGCGGTGATACAGCATCGAACCGAGAGCCGAGGGATATTGAACGCTCCCCCAAGCGCCTTGGATGCTGCCTGAACTCGCTACCGACTTTCGAACACCTTCCAGAGGCCTGTGTAACAGAAAAAGCGCACACAGGTCTCTGGCTGACGACAACCGGTCTGACCGGCAGCGGGTTATTGTGATTTTCTGACCCGCAGGTACCACTCGGACAGCAGTCGTACCTGTTTGTCGGTGTAGCCCCGCTCGACCATCCGTGTGACGAAGTCGTTGTGTTTTTGCTGGTCCTCCTTGCTGGCCTTGGCGTTGAAGCTGATGACCGGTAGCAGGTCCTCGGTGTTGGAGAACATTTTCTTCTCGATGACCACCCGCAGTTTTTCGTAGCTGAGCCAGGTCGGGTTCTTGCCGTTGTTGTTGGCCCGGGCACGCAGGACGAAGTTGACGATTTCGTTGCGGAAATCCTTCGGATTGCTGATGCCGGCCGGTTTTTCGATTTTCTCCAGCTCTTCGTTCAGGGCTACGCGGTTGAGGATTTCGCCGGTTTCCGGGTCGCGGTATTCCTGGTCCTGGATCCAGAAGTCGGCGTACAGCACGTAGCGATCGAAGATGTTCTGGCCGTACTCGCTGTAGGACTCGAGGTAGGCAGTCTGGATCTCCTTGCCGATGAATTCGATGTAGCGCGGTGCCAGGTACTCCTTGAGGAAGCGCAGATAGCGTTCGCGGGTCTCGGCCTGGAACTGTTCCTGTTCGATCTGTTGTTCCAGCACATAGAGCAGATGTACCGGGTTGGCGGCAATTTCGTGCGGGTCGAAGTTGAATACCTTCGACAGGATCTTGAACGCGAAGCGGGTCGACAGACCGTTCATGCCTTCGTCGACACCGGCGTTGTCGCGGTATTCCTGAATCGACTTGGCTTTCGGATCGGTGTCCTTGAGGTTCTCGCCGTCGTACACGCGCATCTTCGAATAGATGTTGGAGTTTTCCGGCTCTTTGAGACGCGAGAGCACGGTGAACTGGGCCAGCATCTTCAGGGTGTCCGGCGCGCAATGCGCCTTGGCCAGCGAACTGTTGAACAGCAGCTTGTCGTAGATCTTCACTTCGTCACTGACCCGCAGGCAGTACGGCACTTTGACGATGTAGATCCGGTCGATGAAGGCTTCGTTGTTCTTGTTGTTGCGGAAGGTGTGCCACTCCGATTCGTTGGAGTGCGCCAGCAGGATCCCGGTGAACGGAATCGCGCCAAGGCCTTCGGTACTGTTGTAGTTGCCTTCCTGGGTGGCGGTCAGCAACGGGTGCAGCACCTTGATCGGTGCCTTGAACATTTCGACGAATTCCATCAGGCCCTGGTTGGCCCGGCAGAGGGCGCCCGAATAGCTGTAGGCGTCGGCGTCGTTTTGTGGGAACTCCTCCAGTTTGCGGATATCGACCTTGCCCACCAGTGCCGAAATGTCCTGGTTGTTTTCGTCACCAGGCTCGGTCTTGGCCACGGCGATCTGGTTGAGGATCGACGGGTAGAGTTTCACCACGCGGAACTGGCTGATGTCGCCACCGAATTCGGCCAGGCGCTTGGTCGCCCATGGCGACATGATGGTGTTGAGGTAGCGCCGTGGAATGCCGAAGTCTTCCTCGAGGATCGCTCCATCTTCAGTGGAGTTGAACAGACCCAGGGGCGACTCGAAAACCGGCGAGCCCTTGATCGCGTAGAAGGGCACTTTTTCCATCAGCTGCTTGAGCTTCTCGGCCAGGGACGATTTACCGCCACCGACAGGGCCGAGCAGGTACAGGATCTGTTTCTTCTCTTCCAGGCCCTGAGCGGCGTGGCGGAAATACGACACGATCTGGTCGATGCATTCTTCCATCCCGTGGAAGTCTTCAAAGGCCGGATAGCGGCGGATGACCTTGTTGGAGAAGATGCGCGAAAGCCTCGAGTTGGTCGAGGTGTCGAGCAGTTCCGGTTCACCGATGGCCAGCAGCAGACGCTCGGCGGCGGAAACGTAGGCGCTGCGGTCTTTTTTGCACAGCTCAAGATACTCTTGCAGTGAGAGTTCTTCCTGGCGTGTGGACTCGAAGCGTTGTTGGAAGTGGCTAAAGATACTCATGACGTCACCTCGCTCGATACGTGGAGCCGACGCCGGATCACTCAGTCGATGCTGGCAGCAACCGAACAGGCGATTGCTGTTTACCCCCCAGAACTCTCCCGGAGCTGACGACTCCGAAAGCTACTCCCGATGACCCGTGCGCCGGTGTACCGGCTCTCCCCTGTTTTGGATGGCCTGGGCTTAAGGATAGTTGGGAATTCGAGAGGTAAAGGCGAGATACGTAATTAGTTGTGGCAGACCGTTCGTCTGCCACCGCGCTAGCCCGCGGGAGCCGGGGCCTGCAACGTTACAAAAAAATTATTCGGACGTGCCTTGCGCCGTTTCCGCCGGATAGGTCGTACGCCACAACTCGAATCCGCCATCCATGCTGTAGACGTCGGAGAAGCCCTGGCTGATCAGGTAGGCGGCCGCACCCTGGCTGGAATTGCCGTGATAGCAGACCACCACGGTCGGCGCATCGAGGTCGGCGCCCTGGATGAAAGCGTGCAGGGAATGATTGTCCAGATGCTTCGAGCCTGCGATATGCAGGGCGGCAAAAGTGGCCGGGTCGCGGACGTCGACCACCACTGCGCCTTTTTCGCGCAGGGCCTGGGCCTGTTCCGGGGGGATACGTTTGAATTCGCTCATGGCGGGCTCCTGTGGCTCGGCAGAATGGGCAGTCTAGCGCGGTGCGCTGGCTGGCGATGTTTGGGGAATGGATGAGGCGACTGGCGGTACGGCATGGCCGTGTTCGTCGCATTTGCAGGACAGGCGCTCAAAGCTGTCGACGTTCATCAGGGTCAGGGCGCCGCCCCAGACGCAACCGGTGTCGAGGGCCGAGATGCCAGGCTCATTGATATTGCCTTCCAGTGCCGCCCAGTGGCCGAAGATGATCTTCAGGCCCTTGGTCTTGCGTTCCTTGTGCTGGAACCAGGGTTTGTAGCCGGGTGGTGCGGTACCGAGGCCTTCCTTGCTCTTGAGGTCGAGTTTGCCTTCGGCGGTGCAAAAACGCATGCGGGTGAAATAGTTGGTGATCACCCGCAGGCGCGTCACGCCTTTGAGGTCATTGTCCCATTTCGCCGGATCGTTGCCGTACATGCCATCGAGGTAGGGCGGCAGCAGGTTGTCGTCACGCAAGGCGGTCTCGACTTCGGCGGCACACTTCAAGGCTTTGCGCAGCGACCACTGGGGTGGGATGCCGGCATGGACCAGTGCCATGTTGCGCTGTTCGTCGTAGTGCATGAGCTTTTGCTGGCGCAGCCATTCGAGCAGCTCGGCGCTATCCGGCGCTTCAATGATCTCGTGCAGGGTGTCGGCCTTCTTCAGGCGTTCGATGTTGCGCCCGGCCGCCAGCAGGTGCAGGTCGTGGTTGCCGAGCACGCACACCAGCGATTCGCGGATGCTATAGAGGAAGCGCAGGGTTTCCAGCGACTGCGGGCCGCGGTTGACCAGGTCGCCCACCAGCCACAGGCGATCGCGTTGAGGGTCGAACGCCACTTGTTTGAGCAGGCATTGCAGGGCCTGAAGGCAGCCTTGCAGGTCGCCGACGGCGTAGGTTGCCATCAGTGCAGGGCTCCCGGCACCGCCAGGCGGAAGGGCGCGATGATGGCATCGAAATGTTTGCCGTCGTCGGAAAGCATCTGATAGGTGCCTTGCATGGTGCCGACCTTGGTGGTCATCACCGTGCCGCTGCTGTAGGTGTGGCTCTTGCCCGGGTCGATCAGCGGCTGCTGGCCTACCACGCCTGCGCCGCGGACTTCTTCGACATGCCCGTCACCATCGGTGATGACCCAGTGCCGTGAAAGCAGTTTGGCGGGCATTTCGCCATTGTTTTGCACGGTAATGGTGTAGGCGAAGGCAAAACGGTCGTGCTCGGGTTGCGATTGTTCTGCCAGATAGCGGGTGACGACGCTGACGTCGACCTGATAACGAGGATCGGACATGCAAGGGGCCTTAAAAACGAAGCGGGACGCGGGGCGTAGCTGATGGGGTTCAGTCTAGGCCAAGTATCGGGTAGTAGACCAGAGTGGCGTCCTACCCGATAGCGCTCATCGCCTGTCAGTTCGCGGCAGGCTTTTGTGGCGCTTGCTCGCTGAGCTTGTCAGCCAGGCGCACGAAGGCGGCCAGGTCGAGCTGCTCGGGACGCAGGCTGCCATCGACGCCGGCGGCTTCGATTTCGGCATTGCTCAGCAGCAGCTTGAGGGTGTTGCGCAGGGTCTTGCGGCGCTGGTTGAACGCTTCGCGCACGACGCGCTCCAGCAGGCGGTGATCCTTGGCCGGGTGCGGCAGTACCGCGTGGGGTACCAGGCGCACGATGGCCGAATCGACTTTCGGTGGCGGGTTGAACGCGCCCGGGCCGACGTTGAACAGGTGCTCGACCCGGCAATGGTACTGAACCATGATCGACAGACGGCCCCAGTCACCACCACCCGGGCCGGCAGCCAGGCGCTCGACCACTTCCTTTTGCAGCATGAAGTGCATGTCGCGGATCAGGTGCGAGTTGTGCAGCAGGTGAAAAATCAGCGGCGTGGAGATGTTGTATGGCAGGTTGCCGACCACTCGCAGGCTGCCTGGCGCGGCATTCAGGCTGTTGAAGTCGAACTTCAGTGCATCGCCCTGATGCAGGTTGAAGTTGCTCTTGCCGGCAAACTGCTGGTTGAGGATCGGGATCAGGTCCTTGTCCAGTTCCACCACGTCGAGTTGCGCGCCGCTGCTGAGCAAACCTTGGGTCAGTGCGCCCTGGCCTGGGCCGATTTCCAGCAGGCGGTCTTCTGCCTTGGCATGGATGGAGCGCAGGATGCGGTCGATAACGCCGGCATCGTGCAGGAAGTTCTGGCCAAAGCGTTTGCGCGCCTTGTGTTGGTATTGCTCGGTCATAAACGGGTCTCGGCCATCTGGTAGGCGGTTTCCAGGGCGACTTGCAGGCTGCCGGTGTCGATCTTGCCGCTGCCGGCCAGATCCAGGGCGGTGCCGTGGTCGACCGAGGTGCGGATGATCGGCAAGCCGAGGGTCACGTTGACTGCCGCGCCGAAGCCTTTGTACTTCAGCACCGGCAGGCCCTGGTCGTGGTACATCGCCAGCACCGCATCGCAGTGCTCCAGATATTTGGGGGTAAACAGAGTGTCGGCGGGCAGGGGGCCGCGAAGGTCCATGCCCTCGCCGCGCAGGCGCTCTAATGTGGGTTCGATGATATCGATTTCTTCATGGCCCAGGTGTCCGCCTTCACCGGCATGCGGGTTGAGTCCGCAGACCAGGATGCGCGGCCGGGCGATGCCGAACTTGTTTTGCAGGTCGGCGTGCAGGATTCGCGTGACGCGTTCCAGGCGCTCCGGCGTGATGGCATCGGCAATCTCGCGAAGGGGCAGGTGAGTGGTCACCAGGGCCACGCGCAAGCCACGAGTGGCCAGCATCATCACCACTTGCGCGGTGTGGGTCAGGTCGGCAAGGAATTCCGTGTGCCCGGAAAAGGCGATGCCGGATTCGTTGATGACGCCTTTGTGCACAGGCGCGGTGATCATGCCGGCAAAATCCCCGCTGAGGCAGCCTTGGCCGGCCCGGGTCAGGGTTTCCAGGACGAACGCGGCGTTGGCCTTGTCCAGTTGTCCGGCGATGACCTTGGCGTTGAGCGGTGTGTCCCAGACATACAGGCTGTTGGCTGGCGCGGGTGCATCCGGCCAGTTGTCCGGGGTGACCGGCAGCAAGTCGACCGCCACGCCCAGTTGCGCGGCCCGCTCGATGAGCAGGTCGCGGCTGGTAATGGCAATCAGGGGATGGGGCTGGGCTTGCGAGGCAAGCAGCAGGCACAGGTCAGGACCTATGCCGGCTGGTTCACCGGGTGTCAGCGCGAAACGTTGGAGTTTCACTGGGCTGCCTGGTCGGCGCCAGGGAGTTTGATTTCCACGTACGCCTCGTCACGGATCTGACGCAGCCAGGTTTGCAGCTCTTCGTCGTATTTGCGGTTACGCAAAACGGTCATGGCTTGCTGCTCGCGAGCCTGGCTGGTGCTGTCGGTGGCGCGACGGCCCAGGACTTCCAGCACATGCCAGCCGTATTGAGTCTGGAACGGCTTGGACAGCTGACCTTGCGGGGTCTTGGCCATCACTTCGCGGAACTCGGGCACCAGCGCGTTCGGGTCGATCCAGTTCAGGTCGCCGCCGTTGAGGGCGGAACCCGGGTCTTCCGAGTAGTTTTTCGCCAGCTCACCGAAGTCTTCGCCAGCCTCGATACGGCTGTAGAGCGATTCGGCCAGGGCCTTGGTTTTCGCTGCGTCGCGGATCGGGCTCGGCTTGACCAGGATGTGGCGTACATGCACTTCGTCGCGCATCTGCGTCTCGCCGCCACGCTTGTCGAGGATCTTCAGGATGATGAAGCCGCCCGGGGTACGCATTGGCTGGGTGACATCACCCACCGGCATGGTGCTCAGCAGGCGATCGAACGGCGGAGGCAATTGAGCTGCTTTACGCCAGCCCATGTCACCACCTTCCAGGGCGGTTTCGCTGGCGGATTTGGCGATTGCCAACTGACTGAAGTCAGCGCCTTGCTTGAGCTGCTGGTAAATCGCATCGGCCTGTTTGGCGGCACTCTGAATCGCTTCGGAGTTGGCGCTTTCCGGCGTAGGAATCAGGATGTTGGCCAGGTGGAACTCTTCGGACAGCTGCATTTTGCCCAGGTCGGACGCCAGGAAGTTCTTCACTTCCTGCTCGGAGACCTGAATGCGTTCGGCGACCCGACGCTGGCGCACGCGGCTGATGACCATTTCGCGGCGAATCTGCTCGCGTGCGTCGTCGTAGGACAGACCGTCGCGAGTCAGGGCGGCGCGGAACTGCTCGATCGACATGTTGTTGCGCTGGGCAATGGTGCCCACGGCCTGGTTCAGCTCTTCATCGGTAATGCGGATGCCGGAACGCTCGCCGATCTGCAATTGCAGGTTTTCGACGATCAGGCGCTCAAGTACCTGCTGCTCCAGCACGCTGGCCGGCGGTACGGCAGAACCACGCTTGGCAATGGTTTGCTGAACTTCATGGACGCGTCGGTCCAGTTGGCTCTGCATGACCACGTCGTTGTCGACGATGGCCACCACTTTATCGATGGACTGCACGGCGGCACTGGCCGCCGTACTCAGGAACAGCGCGCCCAGCATCAGCGGGCGCAGACAATCAGAAAGCTTGGTCTTCACGTTCACGATAACCTTGAATGCCTTTGTCGAGGAAGCTCTCTGCCTTGGCGCCGGTGAGGCCGCCGAGTCCCTTCAGAACAATTTGGAGGAAGACGCCATGGTCGCCTTTTTCGTTTTCCGGTGCCTGCTGGCTGAACTCGTCGTAATCAACGAAGTAACGGTTGATCAGGCGCAGTTTCCAGCAGCAGCTGTCGTACTCGAAGCCACCGAAGGCTTCCAGGGTACGGTTGCGGTTGTAGTCATACTGCCAGCGGCTGATAGCGCTCCATTGCGGCACGATCGGCCAGATCACCGAGAAGTCGTGCTGTTCGATCTTGTAGTAGTCCTTCACGAAGCCAGGCTGGCCTTCGGTGCCGTAGTTGCCGCCGAACTGCCATTGACCGGTGTTCTGGTTGTAGATCACCTGGTCGTTACGATAGCGATAGCCAAGGTTGACGATCTTGTTCGGGTTGTCCTCAGGCTGGTAGTGGAACATCGCGCTGCCCGAGCGAGGGCTGCGGCTGTCCGGGTCCCAGTTGTAGTCGGCCGTGGTGCGCCAGTCGCGGTTCCAGCGATATTCGTATTCCAGCGCATAAGGCGAAACATTCGAATGTGCATCGGCGCGGGTTTTTGGGTCGATACCTGGCAACTGAACTTCGCGGTCCTTGAAGTACAAGGCCTGGCCGACACTGATGCGTTGACGCTCGAAACCGTTGTCTTCGATCCAGCGGCTGGTCAGGCCCAGGGACAGTTTGTTCTCGTCGCCGACACGGTCGGAGCCGGAGAAACGGTTGTCACGGAACAGCGACGCAAAGTTGAAGGTGTATTCGCTGGTGTCGAATACCGGAATGTCTTCCTGGTCGACCTCAGGCACGTACAGGTAGAACAGGCGCGGCTCCAGGGTCTGGCGGTAGTTCTTGCCGAAATACTGGGTATTGCGATCGAAGTACAGGCCGCTGTCGATGCTGGCGATCGGCACGCCGCGGTTCTGGTTGCTGTCGAACTGACCGTTGAAATTTTTAGTCCCGTTGTTAGCTGCGTTTTGATTTTGCTGTGCGATTTGAGTTTTGCCGGTACCGTCCAGATCCAGTTGGTACTGGGTGTACTGGTACTTGAGCTTCGGTGTCAGGAAGCCGTACGTCGTGTTCATCGGCAGGCTCATGGCGGGCGCGAGATTCAGGCGGTCGCCATTGGCGCGAGCCAGACCTTGAATGTTGTTATCAATACGGGGAGAGCCGACGCCATCTTCGTCAAAGTAGGTCCCGCTCTGCAGATTCCGGTCAAACCGCACGAGTTCGGTGTTGTACGTGAAATCCAGGCCTTCCGGATGGTATGGCAGCATACCGTCGAGGGTGAGCTGCGGCAGGCGGTCGTACGGGGTAATGTTCGATACGCTCGCCAGCTGGTATGCCTGGGCGTTCGCGCGAGCGGTATAACCCTCGCCGCGATAGGTCACGGAACCCTGCTGGTTCACGTAATCGTTGCTTTTCACGCCAATCTGGTCGGTCTGCAGATCCTGGAAGTAATACGGATCGCTGATCTTGGTGTAGTCGACTTGCGTGAGTACTCGCGAGTCGAGGCCACCCTTGTGCTGCCAGTTGTACATGTAGCGGGTTTTTTCGGCGTCGGACTGCTTGTCGCGCTCGTTGCTTTCGTCGTTGAGGTACGCCGCACCGAACTGGCCTTCGCTGGACTTGGTCAGGTAGCGGAACTCGCCTTCCATCAACAAGCCGTGCTTTTCCATGTAGCGCGGGTACAACGTGGCATCGTAGTTCGGCGCCAGGTTGAAGTAGTACGGGGTGACCAGCATGAAGCCGGTATCGCTGCCGGTGCCGATGGTCGGCGGCAGGAAGCCGGACTGGCGACGGTCGTCGATCGGGAAATAGATGTACGGCGTGTACAGGACCGGAATGTCCTTGACCCGCAGCGTCACGTTGGTCGCCGTACCGAAGCCGGTGGCCGGGTTCAGGGTGATGTTGTTGCCCTTGAGCTGCCAGGCGTTGCTGTTCGGTTCGCACGTGGTGTACGTACCATCCTTGAGGCGGATGATCGCGTTCTCGGCACGTTTGGCGTACAGCGCATTACCGCGAATGCGAGACTTATGCATCACGTATTCGGCGTTGTCGACCTTGGCTTCACCGGTGTCGAGCTGCACGTCGGCGTGGTCGCCCACGATCAGCGCGCCATTGTCGCGAATGCGCACGTTGCCATTCAGGTCGCCACGGCTCTCGGCCTGGTACAGGTTGGCTTCGTCGGCTTCGACCTGCATGCTGCCCTGGCGCATGACGACGTCGCCGGCCAGGGTCGCGACCTGTTCATCCTGCTTATAGCGGGAGGCTTTTGCGCCGATAAAGGTAGGCGCGTCACTTTTATCCGTCTTGTCATTCATGCCAGGACGAATCGGTTCGATATAGGAACCAGAGCAATAAGGACCGGTTTCAGCCAATTGTGCGGCGGTGAGCTGCTCGCGGGGAACCCAGTCAAGGTGACTGTAGTCTTCGCTACGCGACTTCAGGCCTCGGCCTTTGGATTCGGTGACCAGCACCGGCTTGGCGCCAGTGTCTTCACTGGAACCGCTCTCGGCCGGGGCTTCGCCGGAGGCGGAAACTGCGCTGCCGTCATGGACGGGACGCGGTGGCAATGCAGCCGCCGGCGTCTTTGGTGCGCAGTCCCAGGAACCCGAAGCAGAGACTGAGCAGTCAAACTGTTCCGCGGCGACCACGTAGGAAGTGGCAAGGGGTTGCAGCGCCAGCAAACTGCCGGTAACCAACAACGGAAATTTTTTACGAAACGCGGGGGATTTCAATGCCATCTTATTAGTCCGGGCTTCCTGCGTGCCATCTGCCCGCGGTGTGGGCCGCACGCCTCTCGATGGTCTGAAAAAGATGCTGGATAATAAAGCATGACCCGCTTGACGGCTAGCGCCGTCGGAGACCCTTGCAATGCCTGATCAAGATGTACGCTTGCAACACCTGAAAGTTTGGCTCGATGAACAATTGGCGACCCTTTTTGCCGAGCAGGGTTGGGGCGTCGTACCCCCGGCCACGTTGACTGCGGCCAGCAGCGACGCAAGTTTCCGGCGGTATTTTCGCTGGGAAGGCGATGGCAAAAGTTTCATCGTGATGGACGCGCCACCGCCCCAGGAGAACTGCAAACCCTTCGTGGATATCGCCTTTTTGCTGGCGAAATCCGGAATAAACGTGCCGAAAATTTATGCCGAAGACCTCGAGCGCGGTTTTCTTTTGCTCAATGACCTTGGCAACAAAACCTATCTGGACGTCATCGACAGCGAAAACGCCGACGATTTGTTCAAGGATGCCCTGCAGGCGTTGCTGGCTTTCCAGCAGTTGCCGATGGTTGCGCCGCTGCCGAGCTATGACGTGGCATTACTGCGTCGCGAACTGGAACTGTTCCCCGAGTGGTACGTGAAGCGCGAATTGGGCATCGAATTCGACGCGGCGCAGCAAGTGCTCTGGCAGCAGGTCAGCGATCTGTTGATTGACAGCGCCCTGGCACAGCCAAAAGTCCTGGTGCATCGCGACTACATGCCGCGCAACCTGATGCTCAGCGAGCCCAATCCCGGCGTGCTGGATTTCCAGGATGCGGTATATGGCCCGGTGACCTACGACGTGACCTGCCTGTTCAAGGACGCCTTCCTCAGTTGGCCCGAGGAGCGTGTACACGGTTGGCTCGAAAGCTACTGGCAACAGGCGGGCGCCCTCGGTATTCCGGTTCAGCCCGAGTTCGAGGATTTCCTGCGTGCCAGCGACTTGATGGGGGTGCAACGTCACCTGAAAGTCATCGGTATTTTCGCCCGTATCTGCCATCGCGACGGCAAACCGCGTTATCTGGGTGATGTGCCGCGTTTCTTTGCCTATATAGATGCCGTGATCGCTCGCCGCCCCGAACTGGCCGAACTGGATGTGCTGCTGGCCAGCCTGCGTGCCGGAGTCAAAGCATGAAGGCAATGATTCTGGCCGCGGGCAAAGGCGAGCGCATGCGCCCGCTGACCCTGACCACGCCAAAACCGCTGGTGCGTGCCGGCGGCGTGCCGCTGATCGAGTATCACCTGCGGGCGCTGGCTGCGGCGGGGTTCACCGACATCGTGATCAATCACGCCTGGCTCGGTCAGCAGATCGAAGACTATCTGGGCGATGGTTCGCGTTATGGCGTGAGCATCCAGTATTCGGCGGAGGGTGAACCCCTGGAAACCGGCGGCGGAATTTTCCGCGCCTTGCCGTTGTTGGGAGATGAAGCCTTTGTGGTGGTCAACGGCGATATCTGGACCGATTACGACTTCAGTGTGCTGCACCAACCCATCAACGGCCTGGCGCACCTGGTGCTGACCAGCAACCCGCCGCATCATCCGGCCGGGGACTTCAGTCTGGTCGGAAACCAGGTGAACGACGGTCAACCGCAGGCTCCCACCCTGACCTACAGCGGCATCGCCGTGTTGCACCCGCAGTTGTTCGACGGTTGCACCGCCGGGGCCTTCAAGCTCGCGCCGCTGCTACGCAAAGCCATGGCTGACGGGCAGGTGACCGGCGAGCAGTTGCGGGGGCACTGGGTCGATGTCGGTACTCACGAGCGTCTGGCCGAAGTTGAAACATTAATAGAAGCGAGCCGCTGACATGCTGTGGCCAGGGACTCTGATAGGAGCCGGGGCGGGCTTTGCCATAGCCAGCATTCCGGGGGCCATGCTCGGCGCATTGTTGGGGCAGGCGCTGGATCGGCGCTTGCAGCTGCAGAGCTGGGGGCATTTGCGGGAGAAACTGGGCGGTCGCCCGGTGCTGCGCAACGATGAATTGCTGTTTGTCCTGCTGGGACGCCTGGCCAAGTGCGACGGCCAGGTGATGGCTGGGCACATCGAACAGGCCCGGGCGGAAATGCGCTCGCTGGATATGTCCGGGCCGGCTCAGCGCCGTGCAATTGCCGCGTTCAACCGTGGCAAGTCGGGCCGCGACCGGCTACGCGGTTATCTGCGTAGCCTGAGTGCCCAGCCCCATGCGGCGGAAGGTGTGTTACGCGCCTGCTGGCGAATGGTCTGGGCCGATGGTCGTGCCGGCAGCGGTGAGCGTGAGTTGATCCGCCAGTGGGGCCAGTGGCTGGGCTGGACGCCGCATCAGGTGCAGGCGTTGGCCCACGATTACGAGCCGCAGAAACGGCCATTGGGCAACAGCGTGCCAAGTTATCAGGACGCCTTGAAGCTGTTGGGGGTGTCGGCCACCACCGAGCCTGCGCAGATCAAGCGTGCTTATCGGCGCCTGCTCAGTCGCCATCATCCGGACAAGATTGCCGGCAGTGGCGCGACGGCGATGCAGGTGCGTGAGGCCACCGAGCGAACGCGTGAACTGCATAGTGCCTATACGCTGATTCGGGAGCGGCGGGATTTTCGCTAGCAGAACAGCTTTGTGTTGCCTGTAATGGCTCCTTCGCGAGCAAGCCCGCTCCCACAGGTTTGATGTCGTCCGCCATTTCGTGACCGGCATAAAACCTGTGGGAGCGGGCTTGCTCGCGAATGAAGCGCCTCGGTCTGTCAGTCCGCCGGGTTCTGCGGATTCAACCAACCCCGCACCCGACGGAACAATTGCTCCTGCTCGGCCTTGCTATCGGGCAAGGCCTTGAGCGTGACCTGACTGAATGTCGAGGACTTCAAGCGTTTGCTGGCCTGCAGGCGTTCCAGTGCGGCGTTGCGGTCCGGCGCTTTGTCTTTGTAGTAAATATCGGCGGTCGGCAGTTTCAGGGTCGGGGTCAGTTCCACCAGCTCGGGCTTCTCTGCCACCGGTGTGCGAGTGGCGACCATGACCAGTTTCTCGACTTGCGATGGCTGCTTCTCGCTCAGGTAGCGCGCCGCCCAATAGGCACCCGTGCCATGCCCCAGCACTACGATGCTGCGGGCGCTTTGTTGTTCGGCAAACGCGATCGCCGCTTCGATCCGGGCGAAGATGCGCTCGGCATCTGCCCTGGATTGTTCTTCGGTGGTATCAGCGATGGCCTTGTCGGCCACATCGGCCTCGCCACCGGCCACCTGTTCGATCGGGGCCGCTGTGGTCGAGTCCTTGCTGCCGGCTTCGGGGGCCTTGGGCGCCGGCGTTGCCTCCACGATTCGTGGCGCAATGGCATCGCTTTGCAGGTCCGGCAAGGTGATACTCAGGCTGCTCCACTCGGCGTCCGGCAATTTTCGCCGCAAAGGACCGACCGCTTGCGGCCAGTCAACGGTTTCGCCGGCGCCCGGGATGATAATCACCGCGCCTTTGGGTTCAGCGGTATTGGCCGGTTTCCACAAGGCCAGAAAAGTGTCGGTGCCCGCTTGCAGTTGTTGCTGTTCCTGAGCCGGGATTTTTCGCTCAAGTGCAGTCGCTTCTTCCTGACTGCGCTCAGGCAGCGGCTGACGTTCGAGTGGTTTTTCTTCGGCGGGCTTTTCTGTTGCGGCAGGCGCCGGTTCGGCCGCCTCCACGGAAAAAACGCAAGGCAGGATCAGCGACATGCACAATGCTGGCAGTGCCAGGCGGTAGACAGGGGGCATTGGATATTCCAGGCCGGAAGTGGTTCCGGCAGCCTAATGGGTTGGTCAGTATTTGTCAGTGTGTGAGAGTTCAATGATGCGTTTTCGCTGCCTGTGGGTTATCGGCTGTTTGTGGTTTCCCTTGATGGGTTGGGCGGCAGTCGTGCCCCCGGCGCACGTTGCCCAACTGACCCCGAAACAACAGCACTGGCTGATGCAGCAGGGCGAGTTACGGGTCGGACTGGTGTTGCAGGCACCCTATGCGCAATATGATCGCCGCTTGCAGCGCCTGTCCGGGGTGAATGTCGACTTGATGAAGCGGTTGGCAAAGACCCTCGACGTCGAGTTGAGCTGGCGCAACTTTCCCGACCTTGAACAACTGGAAGCTGCCGCACGCGAAGGCGAAATCGACATCGCCCCGGGACTGACCCAGACACCCGGCGGGCTGCGCCTCTGGCAATTCTCCGACCCCTACATGCGGGTGCCGCAACTGGTGGTCAGCGACCAGAAAAGCGCCGGTGCGATTGAGCTGGAAAAACTCGACAGCCAGACCCGCGTCGCCGTGCGAATGCCCAGCGCCATCGCCGATTACCTGCACGGCAACTATCCACACCTGAATCTGCAGGGCGTGCCGATGGAGCGCCAGGCATTGCAGTTAGTGACGGGCCAGCAGGCGGCTTATGCGGTGGTCGATGAAGCGCAATTGGGGCGCCTCTCCGTCGAACCGGAGTTTGCCGGGTTGGTGGTGGTCGGGGATGTCGGCCTGCCGCAGCTGTTGCGGGTAGCCACGCGTCGCGACAAGCCGGAACTGGCGGGTATTGTCGAAAGCGCATTGCGGGCGATCCCGGCCAAGGATCTGGAGCAACTGCACAATCAATGGCTGCAACCCAAATATCCACGTCTCACCGAGTCGCGGGGGTTCTGGCAAAACCTCTGCCTGTTGCTGGCCGTGCTGGCGTTGAGTTGCGTGGCCATCGTGTTCTGGCAGCGTCGCCAGCAGCACAGTCTGGAACAACGCCTGATGGCGGCGCAGGAAGACATTGCCTTGCGTGCCGCCAGCGAGGAGGCGTTGCGGCTGACCCAGTTTTCCATCGATCAAAGCACCGTCGGCATCCTCTGGGTCAATTGGGACAGTCACGTGCGCTACGCCAATCGTGCGGCGGAAAGCATGCTCGGCTATCCAGCCGGCGCGATCATCGATCGGCCCTTGATCGATTTCGAACCCGGCCTGCACATGGATCGTTGGCTCAATCTGTGGAAGCGCGCCCGGGCCAGTGAAGAGGGCCCGCAAAGCTTCGAAACCAACTGCGTGCGCGCCGACGGCAGCATCCTGCCGGCCGATGTTTCGTTGAGTTTTCTGCGTTTTCGCGATGGCGAATACCTGGTGGTTTACCTCAACGACGTCACCGAGCGGCGCCGCGCCCTGGCGGCCTTGCAGGAAAGCGAGGCGCGGCTGCAGGGCATCGCCGCCAACGTTCCGGGGCTGGTTTTCCGCCTGGAGCGGGCACCGGTGACTGGCCAGATCGACTTTGCCTATATCAGCGAAGGCAGCGAAAGCCTGGTGGGTTATTCACCGGCCACCCTGGCGCATCGTGACAAAGGCCTGCGCAGCCTGGTGCATCCGGATGACAAGGCGAGTTATCACCAGACCCAGGATCATGCGCTGGATACCGACAGCGACTGGTCGTGGCAAGGGCGAATCCTCACGCGTCAGGGCGAGCAGCGTTGGGCGGAAATCAAGGCCATCACCCGCCGGCTGGAAGACGGCGCCTATGTCTGGGACGGCATCGTCTGGGACATCAGCGAGAGCAAGCGCATCGAGCTTGAGCTGGCCAGCTCCCGGGAACAACTGCGTGAGCTGTCCGCGCACCTGGAAAGCGTGCGCGAAGAAGAAAAAGCACGCATCGCCCGGGAAGTTCACGATGAACTGGGGCAGATGCTGACCGTGCTCAAACTGGAAACCTCCATGTGCGAACTGGCTTACGCGCAACTTGATCCGGGCCTTAACGAGCGCCTGGGCAGCATGAAACGCCTGATCGCTCAGCTCTTTCAGTTGGTTCGCGACGTGGCGACTGCCTTGCGCCCGCCGATTCTCGATGCCGGCATTGCCTCGGCCATCGAATGGCAGGCCCGACGATTCGAGGCGCGTACGCAGATTCCGTGTCTGGTGCAGGTACCGGACAATCTGCCGGTGCTCAGCGATGCCAAGGCCATAGGCCTGTTCCGGATCCTTCAGGAAGCACTGACCAATGTCATGCGCCATGCCCAGGCGCATACTGTTGAACTGACACTGGCGCTGGAAGGCGACGTGTTGTGTCTGACGGTCGCCGATGATGGCGTAGGATTTGTTGCAGCGCCTGGCAGGCCAACGTCCTTCGGGATCGTCGGAATGCGTGAGCGGGTGTTGATCATGGGAGGGGAGTTGTCCCTTGAGAGTGAGCCGGGTGAGGGTACGACGCTGAGTGTGAAAGTGCCATTGGATGTTGCCTGAATAAGTTGTGTTGTCTGTACTGACGCCTTCGCGGGCAAGCCCGCTCCCACAGGGGATCTAGGGTGGTCACAAAATCCCTTGTGGGAGCGGGCTTGCTCGCGAATGATCCTGAATCTGGAGAAGAACGTGATCCGTGTACTGGTAGCTGAAGACCACACCATCGTCCGCGAAGGCATCAAACAGCTGATCGGCCTGGCCAAGGACTTGCTGGTGGTGGGGGAGGCGAGCAATGGCGAGCAGTTGCTCGACACCTTGCGTCATGTGCCCTGCGAAGTGGTGCTGCTGGACATTTCCATGCCCGGCGTCAATGGCCTGGAGGCCATTCCGCGGATTCGCTCCCTGAACAATCCGCCGGCGATCCTGGTGTTGTCGATGCACGACGAAGCACAAATGGCTGCCCGGGCGCTGAAGGTCGGGGCCGCCGGTTATGCAACCAAGGACAGCGATCCGGCACTGTTGCTGACCGCCATACGCAAAGTGGCGTCAGGCGGGCGTTATATCGACCCGGAACTGGCCGACCGCATGGTCTTCGAGGTCGGTCTTACCGACTCGAGGCCATTGCATTCGTTGCTCTCCGAGCGCGAGTTTTCCGTGTTCGAACGCCTGGCCCAGGGCGCCAACGTCAACGACATTGCCCAGCAACTGGCACTGAGCAGCAAGACCATCAGCACCCACAAGGCGCGGCTGATGCAGAAGCTCAACATCACCTCGCTGGCGGAGCTGGTGAAGTACGCGATGGAGCACAAGCTGCTCTAAGGCCCACCAAGATCCAATGTGGGAGCGGGCTTGCTCGCGAAAGCAGTGTGTCAGTCGACATATCCGGGCCTGATACACCGCTTTCGCGAGCAAGCCCGCTCCCACAGGTCTGGTGGTGGCATGTCCATTTGCGACATCCTGCAAATCCGCTTTTGCCTTTGCTGGCGGCCTGCAGCTGACCGCCGGTCACTGCGTTTGCCAAAACGCGCCATCCTTGTAGGGCAATCCCTACCCCCAGCCTTCCATCCGGCTGAGGCGAATCTCTCTTGCCCCCCGATTTGCGTGGTCCCCAGCGTCCACTAGGCTTAACCCCACAGCAGTCATCAATAACAAAGGTGTGGGTATGAGCCAGGTCGATTCAAGCGCAGGGGCCAATGATGTTCTGGTCAGCTTTCGTGGAGTGCAGAAGAGCTACGACGGCGAGAACCTGATCGTCAAAGACCTCAACCTGGACATTCGCAAAGGCGAATTCCTCACGTTGCTCGGGCCGTCCGGCTCCGGCAAGACCACCAGCCTGATGATGCTCGCCGGCTTCGAAACGCCAACCGCGGGCGAAATCCTGTTGGCCGGGCGCGCCATCAACAACGTGCCGCCGCACAAGCGCGACATCGGCATGGTGTTTCAGAACTACGCCTTGTTCCCGCACATGACGGTGGCCGAGAACCTGGCGTTCCCGCTGACCGTGCGCGGGATGAACAAGAGCGACGTCAGTGCCCGGGTCAAGCGCGTGCTGAGCATGGTCCAGCTCGACAGCTTCGCCCAGCGTTACCCGGCGCAGCTTTCCGGCGGTCAGCAACAGCGTGTGGCCTTGGCCCGGGCGCTGGTGTTCGAGCCGCAACTGGTGCTGATGGACGAACCCCTCGGCGCACTCGACAAACAACTGCGTGAACACATGCAGATGGAAATCAAGCACCTGCACCAGCGCCTGGGCGTCACCGTGGTCTACGTGACCCACGATCAGGGTGAAGCCCTGACCATGTCCGACCGTGTGGCGGTGTTCCATCAGGGCGAAATTCAGCAGATCGCGCCGCCGCGCACCCTCTACGAAGAGCCGAAGAACACCTTCGTCGCCAACTTCATCGGCGAGAACAATCGCCTCAATGGCCGCCTGCACAGTCAAACCGGCGACCGTTGCATTGTGGAACTCGGGCGCGGTGAGAAGGTGGAAGCCCTGGCGGTCAACGTTGGCCAGACCGGCGAGCCGGTGACCCTGTCCATTCGTCCGGAACGAGTGAGCCTCAACGGCTCCAGCGACCAATGCGTCAACCGCTTCTCCGGGCGGGTCGAGGAATTCATCTATCTGGGCGACCACGTCCGGGTGCGCATGGAAGTCTGCGGCAAGAGCGACTTCTTCGTGAAACAACCGATTGCCGAGCTTGATCCCTCGCTCGCCGTCGGCGACGTGGTACCGCTTGGCTGGCAGGTCGAGCACGTTCGTGCACTCGATCCCCTTCTAGAGGCGAACTGATCGCCCCGGCAATACCAACACCAACCCTGCACGTGGAGAGAACAATAAATGTTGAGATCCCTGAAATTCACCGCTTTGGCACTGGGCATGATGGGCGCGGCACACGCAATGGCGGCCGGCCCTGACCTGACCGTGGTGTCCTTTGGCGGGGCGAACAAGGCGGCTCAGGTCAAAGCCTTCTACGCACCGTGGGAAGCGGCAGGCAACGGCAAGATCGTGGCCGGCGAGTACAACGGCGAAATGGCCAAGGTCAAGGCCATGGTCGACACCAAGAGCGTGTCCTGGGATCTGGTAGAGGTTGAGTCGCCGGAACTGTCCCGTGGTTGCGACGAAGACATGTTCGAACAGCTTGATCCGAAGTTGTTCGGCAAGACC
The DNA here is from genome assembly GCF_000282295.1 of Pseudomonas sp. GM33. NCBI lineage: Bacteria > Pseudomonadati > Pseudomonadota > Gammaproteobacteria > Pseudomonadales > Pseudomonadaceae > Pseudomonas > Pseudomonas sp. GM33. Next base: position 26,172 of record NZ_AKJO01000182.1, on the reverse strand, counting down.
GAAGACTACGTCAAGGGCGCCATCCAGCCGTGCGGCGTGGGTTTCTTCGTGTGGTCGACCGTGCTGGCCTACAACGCCGACAAGCTGAAATCCGCACCGACTAGCTGGGTGGATTTCTGGGACACCAAGCAGTTCCCGGGCAAGCGTGGCCTGCGTAAAGGCGCCAAGTACACCCTGGAATTCGCTCTGATGGCCGACGGCGTTGCGCCGAAGGACGTCTACAAAGTGCTGGCCGGCAAAGACGGTCAAGACCGCGCGTTCAAGAAGCTCGATGAACTCAAGCCGAACATCCAGTGGTGGGAAGCCGGTGCACAACCGCCGCAATACCTTGCTTCCGGTGACGTGGTCATGAGTTCGGCCTACAACGGCCGGATCGCTGCCGTGCAGAAAGAAAGCAACCTGAAAGTCGTGTGGAACGGTGGCATCTACGACTTCGACGCATGGGCCATTCCAAAAGGTCTGGATGCCAAGCGTGCTGAAGCAGCGAAGAAGTTCATCGCCTTCTCGGTGATGCCACAGCAGCAGAAGACCTATTCGGAAAACATCGCCTACGGCCCGGCCAACACCCAAGCCGTACCGTTGCTGGCCAAGGATGTCCTGAAAGACATGCCGACCACCCCGGAAAACATCGCCAACCAGGTGCAGATCGATGTCAGCTTCTGGGCTGACAACGGCGAGCAACTGGAACAGCGTTTCAACGCCTGGGCTGCCAAGTAAGACCGCACCGCGGGCTTACGCTGTAGGAGCGAGCTTGCTCGCGAAAGCGGTGGGTCAATCAACATAGATGTTGAATGTGATGGCCTCATCGCGAGCAAGCTCGCTCCCACAGGTTGCGGTGTTTCAACACAACAGAGGTGGTTCTCCGCCTCTGTACGATCAAAGATTCCCGGAGTACGTCATGGCTATCGCCGTTCCCCTGAACGAGGGCACCAGCCCCACCTTGAAGCAGCGGCTCAAGCACGCCGAGCGGGTCAACCGCTGGAAGGCCCAGGCGTTGATCGCGCCGCTGGTGTTGTTTCTGTTGCTGGTGTTCCTGGTGCCGATCGTGGCGCTGCTCTACAAAAGCGTTGGCAACCCGGAAGTGGTCGGCGGCATGCCGCGCACCGTGACCGCCATCGCCAGCTGGGACGGCCGCGGCCTGCCCGCTGAACCGGTTTACAAAGCGGCGGCCGAAGACCTCGCCGAAGCCCGCAAGAACCAGACCCTGGGCGATCTGTCCAAGCGCCTGAACATGGAGCTGGCCGGCTACCGCAGCCTGCTGACCAAAACCGCCCGCGCCTTGCCGCTTGCCACCGAGCCGGCCTCCTATAAAGAAGCGCTGGAAGGTCTCGATGAGCGCTGGGGCGACCCGGCCTACTGGCAAGCGGTGCGCCGCAACACCAGCAGCATCACCCCGTATTACCTGCTGGCGGCTGTCGATCATCGCATCGACGACCTCGGCGAAATCGCCCCGGCCACCCCGGACCAGGCAATCTACCTCGACATCTTTGCCCGCACTTTCTGGATGGGCCTGATCATCACCGTGATCTGCCTGGTGCTGGCGTACCCACTGGCTTACCTGCTGGCCAATCTGCCGTCGCGCCAGAGCAACCTGCTGATGATTCTGGTGCTGTTGCCGTTCTGGACCTCTATCCTGGTACGGGTCGCGGCGTGGATCGTGTTGCTGCAGTCGGGCGGCCTGATCAACAGCGGTCTGATGGCCATGGGCATCATCGACAAGCCGATCGAACTGGTGTTCAACCGCGTCGGTGTCTACATCTCCATGGTGCATATCCTGCTGCCGTTCATGATCCTGCCGATCTACAGCGTGATGAAAGGCATCTCGCCGACTTACATGCGCGCCGCGATTTCCCTCGGCTGCCATCCGTTCGCCAGTTTCTGGCGGGTGTACTTCCCGCAGACCTATGCCGGTGTCGGCGCCGGTTGCCTGTTGGTGTTCATCCTCGCCATTGGCTACTACATCACCCCGGCCTTGCTGGGCAGCCCGAACGATCAGATGGTCAGCTACTTCGTCGCCTTCTACACCAACACCAGCATCAACTGGGGCATGGCGACCGCACTCGGTGGGCTGCTGTTGCTCGCAACGGTCGTGCTTTATCTGATTTACAGCTGGCTGGTGGGCGCGAGCCGCCTGCGCCTGAGCTAAGGGGAGAACGAAATGCTGAGTCCTTATATGTCGCCCATCGAACGGGTGTGGTTCTACAGCTTGCGGATTCTCTGCGGCTTGATTCTGTTGTTCCTGATCCTGCCGGTGCTGGTGATCATTCCGCTGTCGTTCAACTCCGGCAGTTTCCTGGTGTACCCGCTGCAAGGTTTCTCGCTGCAGTGGTACCACGATTTCTTCGCCTCGGCGGAGTGGATGCGCGCCCTGAAGAACAGCATCATCGTCGCCCCGGCGGCCACGGTGCTGGCCATGGTCTTCGGTACGCTGGCGGCGATTGGACTGACCCGCGGCGACTTCCCCGGCAAGGCGCTGGTGATGGCGCTGGTGATTTCGCCGATGGTGGTGCCAGTGGTGATCATCGGTGTGGCCAGTTACCTGTTCTTCGCTCCGCTGGGGCTGGGTAACAGCTTCTTCTCGCTGATCGTGGTGCATGCGGTGTTGGGTGTGCCGTTTGTGATCATCACCGTGTCGGCGACCTTGCAGGGGTTCAACCACAATCTGGTGCGAGCTGCGGCCAGCCTGGGCGCTTCGCCGCTGACCACGTTCCGCCGGGTGACCTTGCCGCTGATCGCGCCGGGCGTGATTTCGGGGGCGCTGTTTGCCTTTGCGACGTCGTTCGATGAGGTGGTGGTGACGCTGTTCCTCGCCGGCCCTGAACAAGCGACCCTGCCACGGCAGATGTTCAGCGGCATCCGCGAAAACCTCAGCCCGACCATCGCCGCCGCCGCGACGCTGCTGATTGCCTTCTCGGTGATCCTGTTGCTGACCCTGGAATGGCTGCGTGGGCGTAGCGAGAAACTGCGGACCGCGCAGGTCTGAAGCCACGCCCCGATCACCTGTAGGAGCGAGCCTGCTCGCGATGGTCGTCAACGATAACGCTGGAAGCCTGACACCCAGCGGCGTTTTCAAGTCCATCGCGAGCAAGCTCGCTCCTACATGGGTTCTCCAGAGTCTGTTCGGACATTCATGGCCTGAATGCCAGACAAACCCCAATCCCCAGCTACTATTGTGCCCAGCTCCCCTACCTATAAGAGGCTGCGCACATGAGTCTTTCCTCTTTCAAGATCGCTCACAAACTGATCACCGGCGCAGGTGCCATCGAGCAGCTGTCCGCCGAGCTGGCGCGTCTGGACATTGATAATCCGCTGATCGTCACCGATGCCGCCCTGGTCAAGTCCGGCACGGTAGAGCTGGCGCTGGCGCAGTTGGGCGAACGCAGCTACGAGATTTTCGACCGGGTACTGCCGGACCCGGAAATCGCCATCGTCGAAGATTGTATGCAGGTGTATCGCGAGGGCGGGCATGACGGCCTGATCGGCCTGGGCGGCGGCAGTGCCATCGACATTGCCAAGAGCGTGGCGGCCTATGCCGGATACCACGGTGCGCTGGAGGATCTGTTCGGTATCGATCAGGTGCCGCGCAAAGGCCCGCCGTTGATCGCTATCCCGACCACGGCCGGTACCGGTTCGGAAGTGACCAACGTCGCCATCCTTTCCGACAAGGTCGCGCAACTGAAAAAAGGTATCGTCAGCGACTACCTGTTGCCGGACGTGGCGCTGGTCAGTCCGCAAATGACCCTGACCTGTCCGCGCAGCGTCACGGCGGCCAGCGGCGTCGATGCGCTGGTGCATGCCATCGAATCCTATCTGTCGGTCAATGCCTCGCCGATTACCGATGCCCTGGCCATTGGCGCCATCAAGTTGATCGCCAAGGCCTTGCCCAAGGCGTACGCCAACCCGTCGAACCTGCAAGCCCGGGAAGACATGGCCACCGCCAGCCTGATGGCCGGCATGGCGTTCGGCAACGCCGGGGTCGGCGCGGTGCATGCGTTGGCGTATCCGCTAGGCGGACGTTTCAACATTGCCCATGGCGTGAGCAATGCCTTGTTACTCCCCTATGTCATGACCTGGAACAAGATGGCCTGCATCGAACGCATGCAGGATATCGCCGAGGCCATGGGCGTGAAGACCGCTCATCTAAGTGTCAACGAAGCGGCTGACAAAGCCGTGCAAGCCATGACCGAGCTGTGTGCCGTCGTGGAAATTCCCCAGGGCCTGCGCAGTTTCGGTGTACCCGAGGACGCCATCGCGTCCATGGCCGTCGAAGCGGCGGGGATCGAGCGCCTGATGCGCAATAACCCGCGCAAGTTGAGTGCCGTCGATATCGAGAAGATCTATCGCGCGGCGTACTAGAGACTCTGCCGTTGATGGATGATGGCAAGGTCCAATCATCGCGCTCACGGTGCGCGCGTCAAAGCATGAGGTATACAATGCGCGCCATCGTGATTCTGCTCAGAAAAGGTGCGTCATGCAGCCCTTCGTAATTGCTCCGTCGATTCTTTCCGCCGACTTCGCCCGCCTGGGTGAAGAAGTGGACAACGTCCTGGCCGCCGGCGCCGACTTCGTGCACTTCGATGTCATGGACAACCACTACGTACCGAACCTGACCATCGGCCCGATGGTCTGTTCGGCGCTGCGCAAGTACGGCGTGACCGCGCCGATCGACGCGCACCTGATGGTCAGCCCGGTGGACCGTATCGTCGGCGACTTCATCGAAGCCGGCGCGACCTACATCACCTTCCACCCGGAAGCCACCCAGCACGTCGACCGCTCCCTGCAACTGATCCGCGAAGGCGGCTGCAAGTCGGGCCTGGTGTTCAACCCGGCGACCCCGCTGGACGTCCTCAAGTACGTGATGGACAAGGTCGACATGATCCTGCTGATGAGCGTCAACCCGGGCTTCGGCGGGCAGAAGTTCATCCCCGGCACCCTCGACAAGCTGCGTGAAGCGCGGGCGCTGATCGATGCTTCGGGTCGTGACATTCGCCTGGAAATCGACGGCGGCGTGAACGTCAACAACATTCGCGAAATCGCTGCGGCCGGTGCTGACACCTTCGTCGCCGGTTCGGCCATCTTCAATGCGCCGAACTATCAGGAAGTCATCGACAAGATGCGCTCCGAACTGGCGCTGGCTCGCCCATGAGTGGCTTTGAGCAGCTGTTCCCGGGGCAATTGCCACGGCTGGTGATGTTCGATCTGGACGGCACGTTGATCGATTCGGTCCCGGACCTGGCAGTGGCTGTGGACAAGATGCTGCTCAATCTCGGTCGCCAACCCGCCGGCCTGGAAGCAGTGCGCGAATGGGTCGGCAATGGCGCGCCGGTACTGGTGCGTCGCGCGCTGGCCGGCGGCATCGATCATTCGGCGGTCGATAACGCCGAGGCCGAACGGGCGCTGGAGTATTTCATGCAAGCCTATGGCGAGAGCCATGAGCTGACGGTGGTTTACCCCGGCGTGCGCGATACCCTCAAATGGCTGCAAAAGCAGGGTGTCGAGATGGCGCTGATCACCAACAAGCCGGAGCGCTTCGTCGCGCCGCTGCTGGATCAGATGAAGATCGGCCGTTATTTCCGCTGGATCATCGGCGGCGACACCCTGCCACAGAAAAAACCCGATCCGGCCGCGCTGTTTTTCGTGATGAAAATGGCCAACATTCCGGCTTCGCAGTCGTTGTTCGTCGGCGATTCACGCAGCGATGTGCTGGCGGCGAAAGCGGCGGGGGTCAAGTGTGTGGCTCTGAGCTACGGCTATAACCACGGGCGGCCGATCGCCGAAGAATCGCCGGCGTTGGTGATCGACGACCTGCGCAAACTAATTCCCGGTTGCCTGGATCCGGCCGCTGAGATAACGTTGGCCGACTCTGTCAAACCCCCTTCTGGAAACGCCATCGTGGTGGTCACTCGCAAACTCTGGATGAAAGTCATCAAGGCCCTGGCCCGCTGGCGTTGGCGCGCCTGACTTGATCCTGGCCGGTTTCCGGCGCGTTTGCATACCTGACCGTTCGACCCTCAAGCCACGAGGCACCTCATGATCCGCGAAGAATTCCTGCGTTTGGCCGCTGCCGGCTACAACCGCATTCCGCTTGCCTGCGAAACCCTGGCCGACTTCGACACGCCGCTGTCGATCTACCTGAAGCTGGCCGACGAGCCCAATTCCTACTTGCTGGAGTCCGTGCAGGGCGGCGAGAAGTGGGGCCGTTACTCGATCATCGGCTTGCCATGCCGCACTGTGCTGCGGGTTCACGACCATCACGTCAGCGTGACCGTCGACGGCGTCGAGACCGAAAGCCACGACGTGGAAGACCCACTGGCCTTCGTCGAAACCTTCAAGGCCCGCTACAACGTGCCGACCATCGCCGGCCTGCCGCGTTTCAACGGCGGTCTGGTGGGTTACTTCGGTTATGACTGCGTGCGTTATGTGGAGAAGCGTCTGGGCAAGTGCCCGAACCCGGATCCGCTTGGCGTACCGGACATTCTGCTGATGGTCTCCGACGCCGTCGTGGTGTTCGACAACCTCGCCGGCAAGATGCACGCCATCGTGCTGGCCGACCCGGCGCAGGAAGATGCCTTCGAGCAAGGCCGCGCCCGCCTGGAAGAGCTGCTGGAAAAACTGCGCCAGCCGATCACCCCGCGCCGTGGCCTGGACTTCAGCCAGCAACAATCGGCTGACCCGGTGTTCCGCTCCAGCTTCACCCAGGACGATTACGAAAAAGCCGTCGACACCATCAAGGAATACATCCTGGCCGGTGACTGCATGCAGGTCGTGCCGTCCCAGCGTATGTCGATCGACTTCAAGGCCGCGCCGATCGATCTGTACCGCGCGCTGCGCTGCTTCAACCCGACGCCTTACATGTACTTCTTCAATTTTGGCAACTTCCACGTCGTCGGCAGTTCGCCGGAAGTGCTGGTGCGGGTCGAAGACAACCTGATTACCGTGCGCCCGATTGCCGGCACCCGCCCACGCGGGGCCAATGAAGAAGCTGATCTGGCGCTGGAAAAAGACCTGCTGTCGGACGACAAGGAAATCGCCGAACACTTGATGCTGATCGACCTCGGTCGCAACGACACTGGTCGTGTCTCGGAAATCGGCTCGGTGAAACTCACCGAGAAAATGGTCATCGAGCGTTATTCCAACGTGATGCACATCGTGTCCAACGTTACCGGGCAACTTAAGGCCGGGCTGACGGCAATGGATGCACTGCGGGCGATTCTGCCGGCGGGCACCTTGTCTGGCGCACCGAAGATTCGCGCGATGGAAATCATCGACGAACTGGAGCCGGTCAAGCGTGGCGTCTACGGCGGTGCGGTCGGTTACTTCGCCTGGAACGGCAACATGGACACCGCGATTGCGATCCGCACGGCGGTGATCAAGAACGGCGAACTGCACGTGCAGGCCGGTGGCGGCATCGTCGCCGACTCGGTGCCGGCATTGGAATGGGAAGAAACCCTGAACAAGCGCCGCGCAATGTTCCGCGCCGTGGCACTGGCCGAACAAACCCCGAACACCTGAGTTCACGCAAAAACCTGTAGGAGCGAGCTTGCTCGCGATGGGGGCAGCACTGCCACATTGATGTGGTCTGACCCACCGCAATCGCGAGCAAGCTCGCTCCTACAGGGGGTACACCAGCAATAAAAAAACGCGGCGCCTGTAAGGGCGCCGCGTTTTTTATTGCCGGTCCATCAGAAGTCCAGCGCAACACCTACGTTGATGCCTTGTTGGGTGAAGTCGTCGTCCCTGCGAATGTTGTAGCTGGCGCGCAATGCCAGGTCGCGGGTGAGGTTGTGGCTCACTCCCAGGTTCACGCGCTGCAAGTGGCTTTGCGGGGTGTAGCCTTCCAGTGTGAACTGGTTGTTCGGCAGACTGTTGAGGTTGATGCCCACGTCCTGGGTATCGTCGTTGTACTCACGCTCGATTGCCGCCTCGCCGAACACCTGGGTTTGCGGGGTGATCTGGTATTTACCCTGCAGGCCAGCACCCAGGCGTCGGGAAATCACTTCCTGATCGGCAAAGGTCAGCGCCGTGGAATCGTTGCCGTCCTCCGAGTAGCCATCGACTTTCGCCTTGGAGAAATCAGCGCTGATAAACGGCGACACGTGCCAGGGGCTGCTCGCTTGTTGTGCAATGTCGTAACCCAGGCGAGCGCTGAAGGCTTCGATGTAGCCGCTGGTATCGCCTTTTTCACTGCGTTCGTTGGCACCCAACTGGAACTTGCGCTTGAGGCTGTCGTAATCCAGGTGGCCGGCCGTCAGCGCCACGTCAGCCCAGACACGGTTTTGCTGGTATTGGGCGAATGCCGTGCCCAGGTAAGTGTTGAGCTTGTAGTCGGAATCGTTGCTGCCGGCTTCGAGTTTCTGGTTATAGAAACCCGCCGCCAGGCCAACGCGCCAGGCATCGTCGATGCGGTAGCTGCCCCCGATGTTCAGGTTGGCTCCGTTGCCGTCGGCACTGACCGCGCTGTCCTGGCTGTCAAAGTCCTGATGCTGTCCGCCGCCAGAAACAATGGCTCGCCATTGGCCGACGCCCTGCCAGTTTTGCCAATCGGCCAGCCACTGGTTGCGCAATTCATCCTGATGCGCGCGCAGGGTGCCCTGGGCCATTTCCGGCAGTAATGTCAGCTCCCAGGGGGCTGCCAACAGGGAATACGCATAGTCGGCAATCAGGCGCTGCCCGGCTTCTGTGGGGTGCACGGAGTCGTTGTAGATCAGTTTGGTCGGGTCCGGCGTGGCGCTGTTGATGCCGTAACGGGCATTCTCGGTACACCCGTTGCCGCTGAAGCAGGTGGCGATGAGGTTCTGGTCGGTGGCCAGACCAAATTGCGCCGGATTGGCGAACGTCTCTTTGAGCAGTACCGGAATGTTGAGCGGGATGACTTCGGCATTGATGTTCTGCAGTCGGCTGACCAGTTCATTATTGAACTGGGCGCTGAGTTGGGACGTGAACGCTTGCAGCGGGGTGCCGTTGAACGCCGGGGTGAAGCCGATATCGGGCAGCAACCAGACCATGACGTATTTGGCGCCGGCGGTTTGCAGTGTCTGCACGCTGTCGGCCAGTCGATCGGCTGCAGCGCTGGCCTGGGGCAGGCTGGTGACGCGACCTTGCAGGAAGTCGTTACCACCACCCGACAGGTAATACAGTGCGTTCGGGTCGGCACGGAAGTTGTTCGACGGCAGGTAGCCGGCGCGGGTGCGTTCGCCGGTGGCGGAAACGCTGGTGATCGAATCCAGGATCTGATCCGTGCGGTAGCCGCCGACGGCCCAGTTGTTGCCATCGGGCTGGCCGTTGTTGGCACGCACCGCCGAAGATGATGACGCAGTCTGGTCCGCCGAGAACCCGAGTTTTCCACCCAGTATCTGCGTGGAGTTGAGCGAGCGGACTTCGCCGCTGCCATCCAGATACACCGGCCCTGTCCGGTTGGTAAAGCGCTGCGTCGCCCCGGCAGGCCCGCCGGTGTCGGCAAAGGTCCCGGCGTCGTTGAGGCTGTCCCCGAAGACCACGAAATTTGTATAAGGATTGGGTGCGGCGTTCGCCTGGGCGCACGCCATCGCGAGCAAGCATCCTGCGAGCGGTACAGACAACGACTGTTTGATCATGAGCAAGTCCGTTTATTTATTGTTGTAGTGAACGAAACGACAGTACCAAAAACGTTCGGCCTTTTGCCATCTGTCGCGGAGCCTTTGATAGTTTCGCGGGCAGGACCCCCGGCGATATTGCACGCTCTGCCCAGCTACGATACTGTGCCGGGACGTACGAACGAGACCTTCCCCGTGTTGATCATCAGTAAACTCCTGGATCAAGTCATCAAGGCACACGCCCGCTGGCGTTGGCGCGCCTGAATTCTTTTGCCGGCCTCGCCGGACCTGTACCGCTTCGCCTTCTTTACCTGTTTGAAATGCCGCTTTGCTGGCGCTCCTCCAGCACCTGTCAAAGCGCAGCGCTCTGCGGGTCAATCATTCGAAGGCCATCTTTAAAGTCAGTGAATTCAAGAGGTTATTAACGCCATGTTGCTGATGATCGATAACTACGACTCCTTTACCTACAACGTTGTGCAGTACCTGGGCGAGCTCGGCTCCCAGGTCAAAGTCGTGCGCAACGATGAACTGACCATCGCTGAAATCGAAGCCCTCAATCCTGAGCGCATCGTTGTGTCCCCCGGTCCTTGCACCCCGACCGAAGCCGGCATCTCGATTGAAGCGATCAAGCATTTCGCCGGCAAACTGCCGATTCTTGGCGTCTGCCTGGGTCACCAATCCATCGGCCAGGCCTTTGGCGGCGATGTGGTGCGCGCCCGCCAAGTGATGCACGGTAAGACTAGCCCGGTATTTCACGAGGACAAGGGTGTATTCGCAGGCCTGAACCGTCCGCTGACGGTGACCCGCTATCATTCATTGATCGTCAAGCGCGAAACCCTGCCCGATTGCCTGGAGCTGACGGCCTGGACCCAGCTTGAAGACGGCTCGGTCGACGAGATCATGGGCCTGCGTCACAAGACCCTGAACATCGAGGGCGTGCAGTTCCACCCTGAATCGATCCTCACCGAGCAGGGCCACGAACTGTTCGCCAACTTCCTCAAACAAACCGGCGGCACACGCTAAGGACTCATCATGAATATCAAGACAGCCCTGAGCCGTGTCGTCGATCACCTCGACCTCAGCACCGATGAAATGCGCGATGTGATGCGCGAAATCATGACCGGGCAATGCACGGACGCACAGATCGGTGCGTTCATGATGGCCATGCGCATGAAGAGCGAAAGCATCGACGAAATCGTCGGCGCGGTGTCGGTGATGCGTGAACTGGCGGACAAGGTCGAACTCAAGACCCTCGACGGTGTGGTCGATGTGGTGGGCACCGGCGGTGACGGCGCCAATATCTTCAACGTATCGACCGCTTCCGCTTTCGTGGTTGCGGCGGCCGGTTGTACGGTAGCCAAACACGGCAACCGTGCGGTGTCGGGCAAGAGCGGCAGTGCCGATTTGCTGGAGGCGGCCGGCATCTACCTGAACCTGACGCCGGTGCAAGTGGCGCGCTGCATTGACAACGTTGGTATTGGTTTCATGTTTGCCCAGACTCATCACTCTGCGATGAAATACGCCGCCAGCCCGCGTCGTGATCTTGGCTTGCGCACATTGTTCAACATGCTCGGCCCGCTTACGAATCCGGCCGGTGTGAAGCATCAGGTGGTGGGCGTATTTACCCAGGCCTTGTGCCGGCCGCTGGCGGAAGTGTTGCAGCGTCTGGGTAGCAAGCATGTGTTGGTGGTGCATTCGAAGGATGGCCTGGACGAATTCAGCCTGGCCGCACCGACGTTTGTCGCTGAGCTGAAGGATGACCAGATCACCGAGTATTGGGTCGAGCCGGAAGACCTGGGCATGAAGAGCCAGAGCCTGCACGGCCTGGCCGTGGAAAGCCCGGCGGCGTCCCTGGAGCTGATTCGCGATGCCCTGGGCAAGCGCAAGACCGAGAACGGTCAGAAAGCGGCCGAGATGATCATGCTCAATGCCGGTGCCGCACTGTATGCGGCCGACCATGCCAGCAGTTTGAAAGAGGGAGTTGCACTTGCGCACGATGCGCTGCACACCGGCCTCGCTCGAGAAAAGCTCGAGGAGCTGGGTGCGTTTACCGCGGTATTCAGAGTGGAGAATGAGGGATGAGTGTACCGACGGTTCTGGAAAAGATTCTGGCGCGCAAAGTCGAGGAAGTGGCCGAGCGCAGCGCTCGCGTCAGCCTCGCCGAGCTGGAAAGTCTGGCCAAGGTGGCCGATGCACCTCGTGGTTTTGCCAAGGCATTGCTGGCTCAGGCCAAGCTGAAGCAACCGGCAGTCATTGCTGAAGTCAAGAAAGCTTCGCCGAGCAAAGGCGTGATCCGCGAGAACTTCGTTCCCGCCGATATCGCCAGAAGCTACGAGAAGGGCGGCGCGACTTGCCTGTCGGTACTCACCGATATCGACTACTTCCAGGGCGCCGATGCGTACCTGCAGCAGGCCCGCGCGGCGTGCCAACTGCCGGTGATCCGCAAGGACTTCATGATCGATCCCTACCAGATCGTCGAAGCCCGTGCCCTGGGTGCCGATTGCGTGCTGTTGATCGTGTCGGCGCTGGATGACGTGAAAATGGCCGAACTGGCAGCCGTGGCCAAAAGCGTCAACCTTGATGTGCTGGTGGAAGTCCACGACGGCGATGAGTTGGAGCGGGCCTTGAAAACCCTCGATACTCCGCTGGTTGGCGTGAACAACCGCAACCTGCACACCTTCGATGTCAGCCTGGAAACCACCCTCGACCTGTTGCCGCGTATTCCGCGCGATCGTCTGGTCATCACCGAGAGCGGCATTCTCAACCGCGCCGATGTCGAACTGATGGAAATCAGCGACGTCTACGCGTTCCTGGTCGGTGAAGCGTTCATGCGCGCCGAAAGCCCGGGTACCGAATTGCAGCGACTGTTCTTCCCCGAGCGCGGCGTTCCAGTCAGCGGCTCGACCCTCGACTAAACACATCTTCACAGGCAAACCGCTTCCACTGTGGGAGCGGGCTTGCCCGCGAAGAGGCCCGCAAATCCCCTAGAGACCTCAGGTCTGTCGGAGCCTTCCATGTCGCTGCCAACCTTCCTGACCATCGAAGCCGGCCTGCAAGCCGAACAAGATCTGCTGGCCTCGGTCTGTGCAGGCGACGCGGAGTTCGGCCTGTTGTTCTGGCAACCGGGCGATCAGGCGTTGGTCATGCCGCGCCGCTTGAATCGCTTGCCGGGTTTCGAGGCTGCCTGTGAAGTGTCGGCGGCGGCCGGTTGGCCGGTGCTGCTGCGCGATACCGGCGGCGAACCGGTTCCACAATCCGCCACTACGATCAATATCGCCCTGGTTTACGCGCCACCGCGCAGCGAAGGTGATTTGAACCGCATCGAAACCGGTTACCGGCGCCTGTGCGACCCCATCTGCCAGTTGCTGGATGAATTGGGTGGCTCGTCGTCCCTTGGCGAAATCGACGGTGCGTTCTGCGATGGCCGCTTCAACGTCAATCTCGACGGGCGCAAAATGGTTGGCACCGCCCAGCGCTGGCGCCAGAGTCAGGGTGGTCAGCGTCCGGTGGGGCTGGTGCACGGTGCGATGCTGATGGATAACGACCGGGCGTCAATGGTCGCCGCGGTCAATCGCTTCAACGAGGCCTGTGGTCTGGAACAGCGAGTACGCGCCGAAAGCCACATTGCATTGCATGAGAAGTTCGCGGCGCCCGATGCACTGGCGCGCCTCGACGAACTTTATCGATTGATGCTGGCACAGATGTTCGGCGGCTAGGTTTTCGAGCTTATCGCGTACCGAAGACCACCATGGTCTTGCCTTTGACGTCCACCAGGTTGCGTTCTTCCAGATCCTTGAGCACGCGACCGACCATCTCCCGGGAACAACCGACAATCCGCCCGATTTCCTGACGGGTCACCTTGATTTGCATGCCGTCGGGGTGGGTCATGGCGTCTGGCTGTTTGCACAGCTCCAGCAGGCAGCGGGCAACGCGGCCGGTCACGTCAAAAAATGCCAGGTCACCGACCTTGCGCGTGGTGTTGCGCAGGCGCTGTGCGATTTGTCCGCTGAGGACGTAAAGAATGTCCGGATCCTGCAGGGACAACTCGCGGAATTTTGCGTAGCTGATTTCCGCAACTTCGCATTCGACCTTGGCCCGCACCCAGGCACTGCGCTCCTGCTCCAGACCGGCTTGCTCAAACAGGCCCAACTCACCGAAAAAGTCCCCGGCGTTCAGGTAGGAAATGATCATTTCCCGCCCGTCGTCATCCTCGATCAGGATGGTCACTGAGCCTTTGATGATGAAGAACAGCGTTTCCGAGCGGTCACCGGCACAAATGATGTTGCTCTTGGCCTGATAGCGGCGGCGCTGGCAATGCATCAACAGCTTGTCGAGGTTCTTGAGCTTGGGGTTGGGGGCAATAGCAACCATGGTTGTATCCCGAAAAGACTGCACGGTATGGTTTTTATAAATAGCGAACGCTGGAGTGAGGCTGGCCATGCGCCATTGAATTGGCGTCAGCTTACCAGACACCTCCTGAAATATTCGAGCATTTACCTACAAGGCAGTGGGATATGTCCTAGGACGGCGGGCGCTGTCAATCTCGGGGGCTGTGCTAAGCTGGCGACCCTTTTTTATACAGTGGAGTCTTGGCGATGAAGGCACGCATCCAATGGGCTGGCGAAGCCATGTTCCTCGGCGAATCCGGTAGCGGTCATGTCGTGGTCATGGACGGTCCGCCCGAGGCCGGCGGACGTAACCTGGGTGTCCGGCCGATGGAAATGCTGCTGCTGGGTGTCGGCGGTTGCAGCAATTTCGACGTGGTCAGCATCCTCAAGAAGTCCCGCCAGGCCGTCGAGAGCTGCGAAGCCTTCCTCGAAGCCGAGCGCGCGACCGAAGATCCAAAGGTTTTCACCAAGATCCACATGCACTTCGTGGTCAAGGGCCGCGGGCTGAAAGAGGCCCAGGTCAAACGCGCCATTGAATTGTCTGCCGAGAAGTATTGCTCGGCCTCGATCATGCTCGGCGCGGCTGGCGTGGCAATTACTCACGACTACGAGATCATCGAGCTCGGTTGAATCGACATTCAACTATCATAAAAGCAGTGCAGACTCTGGCGAACACAAGCTGACGTCTGCATAATGCGCCACTTTTTTCAGGGTAGTGGCCCGTCAGCCGACAGGCCTCGCACCCGAACAGACAACCAAAATCGCCATCGCGAAGAGGTGTTAACCGTCCTACGCAGGTGTGTTGTTCGCATCTGACGGGCATGCTTGATCACGCGGCCGGGCCGCAAACACATAGAGAGTTTTTAACGGTGAAAAGCAAACTCAAGCTCCACGGGTTCAATAACCTGACAAAGACCTTGAGCTTCAACATCTATGACATCTGCTACGCGGAAACCCCGCAAGACCAGCAGGCTTACGTCGAGTACATCAATAAAGAGTACAACGCGAAACGCCTGACGCAGATCCTCACGGAAGTTGTCGATATCATTGGTGCCAACATCCTGAACATTGCCAGTCAGGACTATGAGCCGCAGGGCGCCAGCGTCACGATTCTGATCTCCGAAGAGCCGGTAACCCCGACCGACAGTCAGATAGAAGAGTCTCCGGGCCCGCTGCCCGAAATCATTCTGGCCCACCTCGACAAGAGCCACATCACGGTGCACACCTACCCGGAAATCCATCCGGTCAGCGGTATTGCAACCTTCCGTGTGGACATCGACGTGTCGACTTGCGGGGTCATTTCACCGCTTAAAGCGCTCAACTTCCTGATTCACCAGTTCGATTCGGACATCGTGACCGTGGACTACCGTGTGCGCGGCTTCACCCGTGACGTTGAGGGCAAAAAGCACTTCATCGACCACGAGATCAACTCGATCCAGAACTACCTCTCCGATGACACTCGCGACGCGTACCAGATGACCGACGTGAACGTGTACCAGGAAAACCTGTTCCACACCAAAATGCTGCTGAAGAACTTCGAGCTGGATAACTACCTGTTCGGTGACGCCACCAGCAACCTGTCCTCTGAGCAACGTGCCCAGGTGACCGAGCGGGTGAAACACGAAATGCTCGAAATCTTCTACGCGCGCAACATGGCGTAAGGTTATCGAGCACAAAAAAGGCGACTTCCTTGCGGTAGTCGCCTTTTTTATTGCTGGCAGTCAGGGCGGTCGAGTGATGCTGTTCGCGAGCAAGCCCGCTCCCACATTAAGCTGCCGCACACCGAACCCTGTGGGAGCGGGCTTGCCCGCGAAGAGGCCCTCACAGGCGACCGGGATATCAGATCCGGTAAGTACTCTTGGTCATCACCTTGGCCATCAGACTCATCCCGAACTTCACCGGCGCCGGGAAGCGGAACCCGCCAGCCTCCAGCGCGCTTTCGGCGTGCTGTTCTTCGTCGATACGCATCTGCTCAAGAATCGCCCGGGATTTCTCATCCTCGGCCGGCAATTGCTCCAGGTGTTCGTTCAGGTGCTTGCACACCTGGTCTTCCGTTGCCGCCACGAAGCCCAGGCTGACTTTGTCGCTGATCAGGCCGGCCACGGCGCCAATTCCGAACGACATGCCATAAAACAGCGGATTGAGGATGCTGGTGTGGCTGCCCAGTTGATGGATGCGTTGTTCGCACCAGACCAGATGATCGATTTCTTCTTCGGCGGCATGTTCCATGGCGGCACGCACCTGCGGCAGTCTGGCGGTCAGCGCCTGCCCCTGATACAGCGCCTGGGCGCAGACTTCGCCGGTATGGTTGATGCGCATCAGGCCGGCAACGTGGCGCGTGTCTTCGTCGCTCATTTTTGCATCGGGCTGCACGATGGCCGGCGACGGACGGTACGGCTGGCCGCTGAAGGGCAGCAGGGTGCGCATCGCGGCATCGGCTTGCAGCAGAAGGCGGTCAATGGGCGAGTAGTGACGTTGGGTAGTCATGCTGACCTCCGGGGGAATTTCGGCGGCCAGTTTAACCCAATCGGCCGGGGATGGTTTGCGCTGGGTCATTGTGATGCAGAGGCTGTGACAGTGTTGTGATGCCCTTGTGGGAGCGGGCTTGCTCGCGAAGTCGGAGTGTCAGTCAACAAGGATGTTGAAAGTGAGGTCCTCTTCGCGAGCAAGTCGGATCGCCGCACCGCCGCTCCCACAAGGGGAGGCAGCAATCAGCCCGGCGGCCAGTGCATCTGGCGCTGACCCAGCACGTGCATATGAATGTGGTAGACGGTTTGCCCGCCTTCTTCATTGCAGTTCATGACGACGCGGAAGCCTTTTTCGCAGCCCAGTTCCAGGGCCAGGCGCTGGGCGGTGAACAGAATGTGTCCAGCCAATGCCTTGTCGTCTTCCGTCAGATCGTTCAGGGTGCGAACCGGCTTCTTCGGGATCACCAGGAAATGTACCGGTGCCTGTGGGGAAATGTCGTGGAAGGCCAGTACCTGGTCGTCCTCGTAAATGATCTTCGCCGGGATTTCCCGGTTGATGATCTTGGTGAACAGAGTATCCACAGCTGTTTTCTCCGTTGTTTGGGCTGGCCTGAGTGTACTCATGGCGTATGCCAGCGCCCAGCCTTTTACCTTGAGTTGGATCAGCGCGGGCAGTAAGCCTTGTTGACCATGCCGGCGATTGTGCGCGTCAGCCAGCGTGAGCCGAGCCTTGGCAGGAAGGCGAACCAGCGGTTGCGCCGCCCCGGAATAATGATCGCTTGGTTCTTTTCCAGTGCGCGCACGGTGTAGAGCGCCACTTCCTCGGGGCTCATCAACAGTTTGCTGTTGGTCAGTTTGTCGCTGTCGAGTTGCGCAGTACGGAAGAACGCTGTGCGGGTCGGCCCGGGGCAGAGCACCGAAACCTTGATCGCACACTTTTTCAGCTCGACGCGCAATCCCTCGGAAAAGTGCAGCACATAGGCCTTGCTGGCGTAATAGGTGCTCATCCACGGTCCCGGTTGAAACGCTGCCACCGAGGCCACATTCAGAATCTGCCCGCCACCTTGCAGGGCCATGCTGTTGCCGATGGCATGGCACAGACGGGTGAGGGCGAGGATGTTCACTTCGATCAGGTCTTGCTCGGTCATCCAGTCCTGGGCCAGAAACGGGCCGCATGTGCCGATGCCGGCGCAGTTGACCAACAGATCGATCTGCCGGTCGCCTTCTTCCAGCTCCAGCAGGAATCCGGACAGGCGCAATGGTTCGCCCAGGTCACAGGCACGGAACAGCACTTCCACGCCGAACCTTTGGGTCAATTCAATCGCAATGCTTTCCAGCTGATCACGTTGTCGGGCCACCAGAATCAGGCTGCGGCCGCGCCGGGCCAGCGCTTCGGCCATTGCCAGGCCGATGCCGCTGGAGGCGCCAGTGATCAGAGCGTAACGGGTCATGCAGTTCTCCATCGCAACAGCTCCGCGCCGCGACGCAGGTGTCACGGGCCAGGAGCGCTGTTCATTCTTTCGCAGAGTCTACAGGGGGCTGGGCCTCTTCGGCTGCATCGTCGGCGGAATTTGGCACCGGTTCGACCTCGACGTCGATTTCATCGGTGGTGACCGAACTGCTGTCGTAGCTGCTCTGGGCGGCGTTTTCGTATTCTTCCTGTATCGCCGAGAGACCACCGGCCAGGGAACCGACCAGAATCAATGCGATGACGACCAGCCACAGCGAAGACAATACTTTGACCGCGGTACTGTTCGGCGGAGGCGGTGGGCCGTAGCGGTTGGCCAGTTCGTTGCCCGGTACAACCATGGTCACGAACGGAAAGAAAGTACCCACAAACGGCACCAGGTTCAGCAACCACAGCCAGCCGGACCAGCCGACATCATGCAATCGTTGAACGGTGATCTGGATACTGACGAAGGCAAATCCGACAAACAGGATCAGAGCCAGCAAGCCGCCCAGGATCAGGCCGGCGGTTGAATCCGCACCGATGAGGGCCAGAGCGACCAATGCAAACACCCCGCAAACAGCCATCAGCACCAGTGTCAGCACCAGCGTCCAGGCGAGGTAACGCAAGCGACCGATACGGCCATCGAAACTGAATGGCTTGAGCGTGGCGAATTGCGCCACGGCTTCGCCGACGGGCGCGCGAGGCGGAGCGTAGGGAGACTGCGGTTCTGCCAATGCCGCCTGGCTGCTGGCCGGGGTATGGTCATGCACGTCGGCGAGGTTCAACTCGATCGGTGTTTCGGCTTCGATGCGCGCGTCGATACCGGTCTTGCTCAGTGCCTGGAGATAGGTCTGGGCATCGGCCTGCGACAGGTTGCGTTTGAGCGCTACCGGACGCCCGGTGAACAAACGCTCGATGGCCGTGACATCGCTTTTGAACAATTCGGCGAGATTGAGCTTTGCCGTGGTGATGTCGACACCGGGCAGCAAGGCACCTTCGAAGATGATCTTGAAACGATTTTCGCCCATGTGCGAGGCATCCTTGTCGCGAGAGGTTGAAAGAAGAAGGTTTTACCCGGGTGAGTGTAAGGCCAGCTGGGCGGGGCTGGCCAAGATTTACTGTCAGCGCGGCCAGCGTTTTGGGAGCTGGGCGGCATGCTCCAGGGCCTGGCGGTACTCGGCGTCGAGACGTGCAATCAACTGCTCGACACTCGGCAAGTCCTCGATTTCTCCCACGCCCTGGCCTGCAGACCAAACGGTTTTCCAGGCTTTGGCCTCATCGCTTACGGGTTTGAGCTTGGAACCGAAGTTGATCTCGCCCTTGCCCTGCAACGCGGCCATGTCGAAACCGGCGGCTTCCAGGCTCTGGCGCATGAAACTCGCGGGGACACCTGACACGGCTGGCGTATGGATGATGTCTGCGGCTTTGGATGTCAGCAGCATTTCTTTGTAGGCGTCGGGCGCGTGACTTTCGGTCGTGCCGATAAACCGAGTGCCAAAGTAGGCCAGATCCGCGCCGAGCAATTGCGCGGCAAGAATTTCATGCCCGTGGTTCAAACAGCCGGCCAGCAACAGGGTCTTGTCGAAGAACTGGCGGATTTCGGCAATCAGCGAGAACGGGCTCCAGGTCCCGGCGTGTCCACCGGCCCCGGCAGCCACGGCGATCAATCCATCCACGCCGGCTTCGGCCGCTTTCTCGGCATGACGACGTGTCGTCACATCATGGAACACCAGGCCGCCGTAGCTGTGCACCGCATCGACCAGTTCTTTCACGGCGCCGAGGCTGGTGATCACGATCGGCACTTTGTGTTCTACACAGATCTCCAGGTCCGCCTGTAAGCGTGGATTGCTGTTATGCACGATCAGGTTCACGGCATAAGGCGCGGGGTCTTCCATTGTTGCCAGTCCGGCTTCGATCTCCTCCAGCCAGGCCTTGAAGCCGCTGCTTTCGCGCTGGTTCAGCGCCGGGAAGCTGCCGACCACGCCCTGACGACAACAGGCGAGTACCAATTGCGGATTGGAAATCAGGAACATCGGCGCAGCCACCACAGGCAGACGCAAACGTTGTTCGAGCAGAGCGGGCAGCGACATTGGAAGTACCCCGGTGAGTGGTGTCTATTGGATTTAGAACGGCCGAACGACGACCAGAATTACGATTGCCAGCAATATCAGAACCGGAACCTCATTGAACCAGCGATAAAAGACATGGCTGCGGGTGTTTTCGCCACGGGCAAAACGTTTTACCTGTGCGCCGCACATGTGGTGATAGCCGATCAGCAACACGACCAGGGTCAGTTTGGCGTGTATCCAGCCACCCTGGCTGAAGATGCCAGGATTGAGGTAGATGAGCCAGCCGCCGAAGATCAAAGTGGCGATCATTGCCGGGCCCATGATGCCCCGGTACAGCTTGCGCTCCATGACGCTGAAGCGTTCCTTGCTGATCGTGTCTTCGCTTTGAGCGTGATAAACGAACAGTCTGGGCAGGTAGAACAGGCCGGCAAACCAGCACACGACGCTGACGATATGTAACGCTTTGAGCCACAGATAAAGCATTTTTGGTTATTCCCCAATTCACGGTAATGGGAATAGTAGAGGCTTGAGCGTCCGCACGTCACCTTGACGGTTGTCGCAGGCGCGCGCGGCCCCTATTATCGACGGCTTTCCAGTGGGTTCGTTGAGGGCAGGTTTATGGTCAAGGTCGGTATCGTCGGCGGCACGGGTTACACCGGTGTCGAACTGCTGCGTCTGTTGGCGCAACATCCGCAAGCTGAGGTGGTTGTCATCACTTCCCGATCCGAGGCTGGCCTGGCCGTAGCCGACATGTACCCGAACCTGCGAGGCCATTACGACGGCCTGGCGTTCAGCGTTCCGGACATCAAGACCCTGGGTGCCTGTGATGTGGTGTTCTTCGCCACGCCGCACGGTGTTGCCCATGCCCTGGCGGGCGAACTGCTGGCGGCCGGGACCAAGGTTATCGACCTGTCGGCCGACTTCCGTCTGCAAGACGCCGATGAATGGGCCAAGTGGTACGGCCAGCCGCACGGTGCACCGGAGTTGTTGGACGAAGCGGTCTACGGCTTGCCGGAAGTCAATCGCGAGCAGATCAAGAAAGCGCGTCTGATTGCCGT
The DNA here is from genome assembly GCF_000282295.1 of Pseudomonas sp. GM33. Taxonomy (NCBI): domain Bacteria; kingdom Pseudomonadati; phylum Pseudomonadota; class Gammaproteobacteria; order Pseudomonadales; family Pseudomonadaceae; genus Pseudomonas; species Pseudomonas sp. GM33. The sequence continues at coordinate 5,167 of NZ_AKJO01000182.1, read as the reverse complement.
GCCGGGCTGCTACCCAACTGCAACGCAATTGGGTTTCCTGCCATTGCTCGAAGCCGGCCTGGCCGATGCTGCGCATCTGATTGCTGACTGCAAATCCGGTGTCAGCGGTGCCGGTCGTGGTGCTTCCGTAGGTTCGCTGTACTCCGAGACGTCGGAAAGCATGAAGGCCTATGCTGTCAAAGGTCATCGTCATTTGCCGGAAATCCGCCAGGGGTTGCGTCGCGCAGCAGGCAAGGACGTCGGGCTGACCTTCGTTCCGCACCTGACGCCGATGATTCGCGGCATTCACTCGACGCTCTACGCGACTGTTGTTGATCGCTCGGTGGACCTGCAGGCGTTGTTTGAAAAGCGTTATGCCAATGAACCGTTCGTCGATGTCATGCCGGCCGGCAGCCATCCGGAGACGCGTAGCGTGCGGGGTGCCAACGTTTGCCGTATTGCCGTGCATCGCCCTCAGGACGGTGATCTGGTGGTGGTGCTGTCGGTGATCGACAACCTGGTCAAAGGGGCGTCGGGTCAGGCCGTGCAGAACATGAACATTCTGTTCGGGCTGGATGAGCGTCTGGGTCTCTCCCACGCCGGCATGCTGCCGTAAGGTTTATCGCGTACAGCAAAAGGCCCGTCTGACGGGCCTTTTTGCATTCCGGGCCGGCGATCGGATTGGTTGATATACCATAACAATAGTTGACCGCTTTTCTAGGAGAAGCGGATAATGCACGTCATCACGCAATATGACGGCGTAACGCCGGGAGATAGTCAGCATGAGCGTCGAATCCTTCACCCCCACGGCTTTGCAATTCACCCACGGTGCCGCGCACAAGGTGAAGAGCCTGGTCGATGAAGAGGGGAATGATCGCTTGAAGCTGCGCGTATTTGTTACGGGCGGCGGTTGTTCAGGTTTTCAGTACGGTTTCACTTTCGATGAGGAAGTGGCCGATGACGACACCATCGTCGAACGCGAAGGCGTGAGCCTGGTGGTCGATCCGATGAGCTTCCAGTACCTGGCCGGTGCCGAGGTGGACTACCAGGAAGGTCTGGAAGGTTCGCGCTTCGTCATCAAGAACCCGAATGCGACCACCACCTGTGGCTGCGGGTCTTCGTTCTCGATCTGATCAGCGCGCCTGTTTCACAGAACGCCGCACGGCCTCAGGGTCTTGCGGCGTTTTGCTGTGTGGAGGATTTATGCGGGGTAGATGGCGCCGAGTACGCGCAATCCACGGGCACCGGTAACGCTCGGACGGTTGGCCGCGATGCCTTCGAGGCAACAATGAGCCAGCCACGCGAAGGCCATGGCTTCGACCCAGTCGGGGTCTACACCGTAAGTCGCGGTGCTGCTGACACTGGCGTTTGGCAGCAGGCTGGCCAGGCGGTTCATCAAGGTCGTGTTGTGGGCGCCGCCGCCGCAGACCAGCAGTTCCTGCGTGTCTGTCTGGGCGCTTTGCAGTGATTCGATAATGGTCAGTGCAGTCAGTTCAAGCAGGGTCGCCTGAACATCTTCGGCGCAGAAGGCTGGCAGCTGCGCCAGATGCTGCGTCAGCCATGGCAGGTTGAACACTTCCCGCCCGGTACTCTTCGGGCCTTTGGTCACAAAGAACGGGTCACTCAGTAGCGCATTCAATAGCACCGGTTGAATGTTGCCGCTGGCAGCCCATTGGCCGTCACGGTCAAAGTGGTCGCCGCGTTGCTGATGAATCCAGGCGTCCAGCAGCACGTTGCCCGGGCCGCAGTCGAAACCGGCGACCGGCTTGCCGGGCTCGATAAGGCTGAGATTGCTGAAGCCGCCTACGTTCAGTACTGCACGGTTCCCGATCCGCTCCTCAAACAAGGCTTCGTGAAAGGCGGGAACCAGCGGTGCACCTTGTCCCCCAGCAGCGACATCGCGGCTGCGGAAGTCGCTGACCACGGTGATGCCGGTCAGCTCCGTCAGCAGGGCCGGGTTGCCGATCTGCACGGTGAAGCCGCGTGCCGGTTCATGGCGGATGGTCTGGCCATGGCTGCCAATGGCGCGAATGTCGTCAGGCTTCAGTTGCTGTTGAGCGAGGAGGGTGTGAATTCCTTTCGCTGCCAGTTTCACCCAGTTCTGCTGGGCGATGGCGGAGCGGGCGATTTCGTCCGGGCCGCTGGCGCACAAGCCGAGCAGCTCGGCGCGCAGGGAGTCGGGCATCGGAATGTAGTGGGAGGCGATCAGCCTGATCGCCGGGGCTTGCTCGATCAGCGCGATATCCAGGCCATCAAGGCTGGTCCCGGACATCACACCTATATAGAGCGCCATGACTTAACGCTTGCTCGAAGCCAGCATCGTGGCTTTTTCCTGATCCATGCGCGCCATCAGAGGCTGGCTTTGGGCGAGGAAGCGTGCGCGTTCGGCCTTGGCAATCGGATCGGCCATCGGCAGTTTCTGGCCCAACGGGTCGACGTGCACACCATTGACCTGGAACTCGTAGTGCAGGTGCGGGCCGGTGGAGAGGCCTGTGGTGCCGATATAACCAATCACCTGGCCCTGCTTCACCGTGCCGCCAGTCTTCACGCCTTTGGCGAAGCCTTGCATGTGGCCGTAGAGCGTAGTGTAGGTATTGCCGTGTTGGAGAACGACGGTATTGCCGTAGCCACCACGGCGCCCGGCCAGCAAGACCTTGCCGTCACCGGCTGCCTTGATCGGCGTGCCGCGTGGTGCTGCGTAGTCGACGCCTTTGTGGGCGCGGATCTTGTTCAGGATCGGGTGTTTGCGGCCCATGGAAAATTTCGAGCTGATGCGGGCGAAGTCCACCGGTGTGCGGATGAACGCCTTGCGCATGCTGTTTCCGTCAGCGGTGTAGTAGCTGCTGTTGCCTTGTTTGTTGGTGTAGCGAACGGCGGTGTAGGTCTTGCCGCGGTTGGTAAAGCGCGCCGACAGGATCGGGCCATTGCCGACGGCCTTGCCGTTGACTACTTTCTGTTCGTAGATCACGTCGAATTCGTCGCCCTGGCGAATGTCCTGGGCGAAGTCCACGTCGTAGCCAAACACACTCGCCATGTCCATGGTCAGGCTGTGGGACAGGCCAGCTCGGGCCGCGGACTGCGACAGCGAGCTGTTGATCACGCCATGAACATAAGCGGAGCGCACGGTCGGTTTCGCAGTGATGCGATTGAACGTGTAGCCCTTGTCGTTCCTGGTCAGGCTGATGCTTTCGATGTCGTTGAGCTTGCTGTGCAAGTTGGTCAGCTGGCCGTCAGGGCTCAGTTCGAATTCAAGTTTTTGCCCGCGCTTGAGCTGGCTGAACTGCTTGGCCTGCTTGTCGCTGGCCAGTATTTCATGCACCGAAGTGGCTGGCAGCCCGACTTTCTCGAACAGCGTGGAGAGGGTATCGCCCTTGGCGACGATCACTTCCCTGTGGCTTGCCGGCTTCTTTTCTTCAACTTCAACGACCGGTGCCGGTTCGGCTTGAGCGGCTTCCTGAGTGTCCTCGGCGCTGTTGTCGATCTGCGCGAAGGGGGATGTTGCGGGTTCATTTGTGGCTTGAACGACTTCTGCAGCGTCTTGATCTTGTGTCAGTTGTTCAGCAGGACTTTCCAGTTCAAGACTCAGGGTCGTTTTTTTGGCTTCAACATCGCTGGAAGGGAATACCAGGAGCGCCAGGCTGAGAAGGGCGGCGATTCCACTTGCGGCGAGCAGGTGGGTCTTCGGGTAAAGCGGCGGCGCTTTAGACGATTCGTTGGTCATAAGTGGTTTTGACTTTGAAAAAGATGAATTGGAAAAGATGAATGACATGATGAAGATGAAATAACTGTATAAAATATAACCAAATCATCTCTGAAGCAAGTCCGTAGGTGCCCTGCCTGCGGATTGGCGTCCGTGCGCCGGGCAAACCTTGTATTTGACGCGCGATCTTGTATGGTTGGTTCCCTTTGAATCTGAGCCTTGCGGGTCTGTTATGAAGTCGGTTGAAGAGCAGCTAGCGCTGATCAAACGTGGTGCGGAAGAACTGTTGGTCGAGTCCGAGCTGATTGAAAAGCTCAAGCGTGGCCAGCCGCTGCGTATTAAGGCGGGCTTCGATCCAACGGCTCCGGACCTGCACCTGGGTCACACCGTGCTTATTAATAAGCTGCGCCAGTTCCAGGAGCTGGGGCATCAGGTGATCTTCCTGATTGGTGACTTCACCGGGATGATCGGTGATCCGAGCGGCAAGAGTGCTACACGTCCGCCGCTCACTCGCGAGCAGGTCCTCGAGAACGCCGAGACCTACAAGACTCAGGTCTTCAAGATTCTGGACCCGGCAAAAACCGAAGTGGCTTTCAACTCCACTTGGATGGATCAGATGGGGCCGGCCGACTTCATTCGCCTGACTTCGCAGTACACCGTGGCTCGCATGCTCGAGCGCGATGACTTCGACAAGCGCTACACGACCAATCAGCCAATCGCCATTCACGAGTTCCTCTATCCGCTGGTTCAGGGTTACGACTCGGTAGCTCTGCGTGCGGACGTCGAGCTCGGCGGTACCGACCAGAAGTTCAACCTGCTGATGGGACGTGAGCTGCAGCGTGGTTATGGCCAGGAAGCTCAGTGCATCTTGACCATGCCGCTGCTTGAAGGTCTGGATGGCGTGAAGAAGATGTCCAAATCCCTGGGTAACTACGTCGGCATCCAGGAGGCGCCGGGAGTGATGTACAGCAAGCTGGTTTCCATTCCGGATGCGCTGATGTGGCGCTACTTCGAATTGCTCAGCTTCCGCTCCATGGATGAGATCAATGCGTTCCGCGCTGATGTGGAGGCGGGTGCCAATCCGCGCGACATCAAGATCAAGCTGGCTGAAGAGATCGTTGCGCGCTTTCATGGTGAAGAGGCTGCTGCCAACGCTCATCGTGCTGCCGGTAATCGAATGAAGGATGGCGAGCTGCCGGACGATCTGCCAGAGATCGAGTTGACTGCTGCCGAAGATATGCCGATTGCTGCCGTCCTTAACAAGGCGGGCCTGGTGAAGAACTCGGCAATGGCGCGCGATCTTCTCGGCTCGGGTGGCGTGCGTATAGATGGTGAGGTGGTTGATCGCACCTTTATATACGCAGTGGGTGCAACTCATGTTTGCCAGGCCGGCAAGAAGGCATTTGCGCGTATTACGCTCAAAGCTGAATAAGGTTGAAATTAAGTGTTGACGGCGAATTTTAGAAGCCTATAATTCGCCCCACTTCC